>JAPLGY010000216.1 GCA_026389955.1 Caldilinea sp.
CACGACGCGTCCGCTGTAGCCGGTCAGCCCCAGGGCGGTGTTGAGGGCAGCGGGGGTGCCGCTGACCTCGTAGGTCAGGTCGCAGGGGGGGAGGGTGTGGTCTGTGGCAGGGGGGGCGACGGCGGTGTGGGCGCCCAGCGACAGGGCGAGCTGGCGGCGTTGGGGGAGTGGGTCGACCGCCAGGAGTTGAGAGAGGGGAAAGCGGGCCAGCAGTGCCACAGTCAGCAGGCCGACGATGCCGAGGCCGACGACAGCGACCCGTTCGCCGATCATCGGTTGGCCGTCCATCACAAAATTGACGGCGGTTTCCATGTTGGGCAGCAGGGCGGCCTGTTCTGGGCGGAGCGAATCGGGGACAGGGAGTGCGGCGTCGGTGGGGAGGGTGAAGTGGCTGGTGTGGGGGTGAAAGGCAAAGACTGTGCGGCCGATCCAGGGGCAGTCTGCGGGAGCGCCTGCGGCGACGACGCGGCCGACGCAGGCATAGCCGTAGCGCAGTGGGTAGCGCACGCTGCCGTCCAGGGCGGCGATCGAGCTGTCTACGCTCAGTCCGGCTGGGACCTGGCCGCGCAGGAAGAGCAGTTCGGTGCCGGCGCTGATGGCGGAGATCTCTGTCTGGACCAGCAGTTCCCCAGACTGCGGGGAAGGGATCGCCTCTTGCAGCAGCTGGACCTGGCCGGGGGCGGCAAACAGCACGCTTTGCCGGTTCATGCGGCCTCCCAGGTAGGCACGCCCCAAACGATCAGATCGGCGCCGGCCTGGGTATAGGCGACCTGGGTGAGGTGGGGCAGAGAATTTGCGGTGGTTTGGAAGAGGTGCAGGCCTCCGACGAGCCTGGGCACCAGGGTAATCACCGCATCATTGGCGAGCTGCTCCTGCACAAAGCTGGCCAGCACTGTGGGGCCGCCCTCGACCATGACGCTGTGGATGCCGCGCAGGTGGAGTGTGGCGAGCGCTGCGGTCAGGTTGACCTGTCCTTGGGGGGTGGCGGGCAGGAGCAGGATCTGGGCTCCCTGTTCGGCCAGTTCTTGGCGGCGGGCGGGGCTGCTGTGGTCGGTTGTGCAGATCCAGAGCCCGCGGGGGTGGGCCAGCAGGCGGGCGTTCAGGGGGGTGCGCAGCGTGCTGTCGAGCACAACGGGCTGGGGGTGGGGGCCGGGAGCCAGGCGTACGGTCAGCAGGGGGTCGTCGGCGAGCAGGGTGCCGACACCGATCAGAATGGCGTCGTGGGCTGCGCGCAGGGCGTGGGTCAGGGTGAGGGACTGTTGGCCGCTCAACGCCAACGGCTGGCCGGCCACTGCGGCCAGGCTGCCGTCGAGGCTCTGGGCGTAGGCGAGGGTCACGGAGGGGAGAGGGCTCTGGAGGGAGCGGTTGCGCAGCTGTTCGACTCGTTCGCGCAGTTCCGGGGCCAGTGGGGGGAGCGCTGTGGGGGTGGGTGGCAGGCTCATCAGGTGGCGCATGCGTGCGACCTTGGTCTGCAAGTAGGCGGCGTTATCGGCATGGATGCTGGAGGGGAGGGGCATGCGTTCGGTGATCTGGACCCCGTAGGTGCGGAGTTCTTCGATTTTGGCGGGGTTGTTGGTGAGGAGGCGGACGCTCTGCACGCCGAGGTCGCGCAGGATGTCGGCGGCGGCCCAGTATTCGCGTTCGTCGGCCTGGTGGCCGAGCATCAAGTTGGCCTCGACGGTATCGAACCCTTGGTCTTGCAGATTGTAGGCGCGCAGCTTTTCTGCCAGCCCGATCCCACGGCCTTCCTGTCGCAGATAGACAATGGCCCCCTGTCCGAGTTCAGCGATGCGCTGCATGGCCCGGTGCAGCTGTTCGCCGCAATCGCAGCGCAGCGAACCGAAGGTGTCGCCGGTCATGCATTCGGAGTGGACGCGCACGAGCACGTCGTGGCGGCCGGCGAGCTCTCCGAGGGTGAGGGCGAGGTGTTCCTTGCCATCCCGGGCGTCGCTGTAGTGGGAGAGCTGGAAGACCCCGTAGGGGGTTGGGATACGGGCGCTGGCGGTGCGCACCAGCGGTGGATTCGGGCTGGGCAAAGGGTGGATCATGCACGCTTCTCCTCTGGGATGGGTAGATCGAAGCGTACTTTCCCGCGAACCTTCTCGACTGGAAAGCGGGTTTGGTTTCGATTCAGCTTGTGTGTGATGGCATGGCTGAGATCGATGCCGGTGCTGTTGGCGAAGCTGATCGCGTAGATCAGGACATCGGCCAGTTCGTCGGCGATGGCGGCGCGCGACTCGTCGTTTTGCAAAAGATCGGCACTTTCTTCGACGCTGAGCCATTGGAAATGTTCCATCAGCTCGGCGCTTTCGATGGCGATACTCATGGCCAGGTTTTTGGGGGTATGAAAGCGGTACCAGTCGCGTGCAGCGACGAAGGCATGGACGGCGTGGCGCAGATCGCCGATTGTGCTTGTTTGATCCATAAATTCTCCACTCGAGCAGGTTGTAGCTGTGTGCGGTCCATCTGGCGCGGCCATCTGGTTGCCGGGCTCAGGAGGCAACACACGGGCAACTTACAGAGCCGGTCACGAAAACATTTACCATCAAGTATACCACCAACTTTGTGGCCAGGCTGCATGGTGTCGCATACTAAACAGGTTGATCTCCATTCTCGTTTTTTTTTCTTGAAATTTTCAGACATTGGGCCCTATCGCTCTATGACTGTCGTCAGTAGCTATGACTGTCGTCAGTAGCATTGTTTTAGGACGCTCACGCAGAAGGAAGTAGTCTAAAACGGAAAATCAGCGTGAAGGCTGTACAATGGGAAGAGTGTAAAAAGAAGAGAGTGTGCGTGGCACCCTCGCAGGCGGGCGGTAGCTGTTTGTGGAGCGAGAGCGGTTGGTGGAGAGTTTGAGTTTTGGAAAGGACAGGCAGATGAGGTCGGTTGCCAGACGTTCGATGACGACAATCTATGACGACCTGTGGAATGTGGATGGGATCGAACAGTGGCTTGCCAGTGAGGAAAGGCTGCAGCCGCGCTCGCCTTCCTCCCTCTTCGATCTGGTCGCAGATATCGGATTGAACGAGACGACGCCGATTTTGGATGCTGGGTGCGGGCTGGGCATCTACGCTGGGGAGATGGTCAAGCGTTTTGGCAGCCGAGTGGTGGCTTTGGATCCAGTGGAGAGCAACATTGCCAGCGCGCGCGCTGTGGCGGCGGAGAACAATTTCGGCGAGCGTATGGCTGGTAGTGGAAAGCGCCATTCACGAGGCGGATTTTCAGATTTTGCGCAGCGAATCCTATCGCAGTGAATATGCTGAATTCTACAGCCACCTGCGTTACTACCCTCAGCCGGTGCGGGATGAGTTCGATTTTCTGCTGGGGGCCGCCCAGTTCGGGATGCGCCTGAAGGAAGATCACGGCTATTGGATCGACTACAAGACCAGCTAGTGTGTGCGCCAGATTTTTCTGGAGTGTGGTCGTCGGCTAGTGGCGGCAGGAGTGCTGCAGGCGGTGGAGGATGTATTCTACTTCTCTTTGGCGGAATTGAAAAGCGTTCTCGGCCAACCCCTTCCCTGGCATACGGGCAATCGCAGAGTTGCCGGGTGTCAGAAGAGCTGGCAGCCCTCCATCGACGAGCGCAAAAAGACGGCCGAACGATTCGCCAATATAGCCCCTCCGTTCCATCTGGGGAGCCTGCCTCTGGGCGCGCCGCCAGAAGACCCCATCTCCCGGATGTTTTTGAAGATTGAGGGTGCTGGGCCAGGGTTGAGCGAAAAGACAAACGAACTGCGCGGCAGCCCAGGTGCGCCGGGTCTGGTGCGGGGGCGGGTGAAGATTCTGCGGGTGCTGGGGGATGCTGTCAAGTTGCAACCGGGGGATATTCTGGTGGCCGAGTCCACTGCGCCCCCTGGACGCCCCTCTTTGCCAGTGTGGCCGGGGTGATTACAGACAGCGGGGGCGCGCTCAGCCACAGCGCTGTAATTGCCCGGGAGTATGGCATCCCGGCAGTCGTAGGGGCTGGCACGGCCACCCGCCGCCTGATGGATGGTGAGATGGTGGAAGTCAACGGCCATTTGGGGATTGTGCGTATTGGGGAGTAGGGAGTAGGTACAGTGCCACGTCTGGCGATAGATATTTTGTTTATCCCAGTCGTTGTACCCACCAGGATGTGCCCTTGTCCGACGGCTATCTGGTGGGTGATGCGCTGATCTGCCGTCGGCACGGCACAAAATTCGATCTAAAAACTGGCACCTGCCTACGCGCCCCGGCGCGCAGCAATCTGTGCGCCTATCTTTCGGCTGTGTGGGACGGCTCGCTTTTTATCCATCCTACACAAACGAACGAAAATGCTGCCTGTCCCGAACCGATGACGATCCACAGCGACCGCAACAAATGACCTACGTCTATGTGGATTGGCGGACAGCGGCGGCGGAGCAGGTGGCGCTGTTGGGAAACCAGAGGGAAGAAATCTCCCGCAGAGGCGCAAAGACGCCGAGAAAAGCGGGATGAGGAGTGTGACAGGACGCAGACATAATCGGTGTACATCCGCATCATTCGTGTTCTTCTTTTCAAGCCGGGGGGCTTATGACGTTAGAAATGCAGAGTCTGGATCTGTTGAGCGAAGTGGTGGCCCATCTGGACGCGGGGCGACAATTACCCCTATCCCCACCCGCTTTACGCCGGGCAGATGCTCAAACCTCCCCACCCGGTGGCCCGGCTGGCCTATGTCCTCTCGCTCTGGATCAACCCCAACAACCATGCGTTGGACGGGGGGCGGGCCAGCTCGGCGATGGAGAAGGAGGCTGTCGCCGAATTGGCCGGAATTTTCGGCTGGCAAACCCATCTGGGTCACCTGTGTGGCGGCGGCACAATGGCGAATCTGGAAGCCCTGTGGGTGGCGGGCCGTCTGCGTCCTGGCCAGAAGGTTGTGGCCTCCCAGCAGGCCCACTACACCCACAGCCGTATCAGCGAAGTGCTGCAGCTGCCCTATGCTTCTGTGCCCTGCAACAGCCGGGCCCAGATGGATCTAGCTGCGCTGGAAGAGATGCTGAAACAGGGCGACATCGGCACAGTCGTGGCGACGATGGGTGCGACGGCTACGGGCGCGGTGGATCCACTGCCCGGTCTGTTGGAATTGCAGGCGCGCTACGGCTTCCGCATCCATGCTGACGCAGCCTATGGGGGCTACTATAGCCTGGTAGAGAATTTGCGACCCGAGAGTGCGGCGGCTTATGCCTCTCTGGGGCGGGTGGATTCGCTGGTGATTGATCCCCACAAGCATGGCCTGCAACCCTACGGCTGTGGCTGTGTGCTCTTTCAGGACCCGGCGGTGGGCGCGCTCTACCAGCACGACTCGCCCTACACCTATTTCAGCTCTGCCGAGTTGCATCTGGGGGAGATCAGCCTGGAGTGCTCACGGGCGGGTGCGTCGGCGGTGGCTCTGTGGAGCACACAACGGCTGCTGCCGCCGGTGCGGGGTGGCGAGTTTGCCGGGATGTTGGCTCGCTGTCGGGAGGCGGCCTTGCGGCTGGCCGATAAGATCGCGGGGGACGACGGTTGGATGCTTGCTTTTGACCCGGAATTGGACATTGTTGTCTGGGCAGAGCGGGGGACGAAAGCCAGTGAGATTTCCCGACGATCCAAGGCCATCTTTGAGGCTGCTGCCGCCCAAGATTTGCACCTGGCCGTGGCAACTTTTCCCGCCGGTCTGCTGGCCGGGCGCTGGCCGG
>JAPLGY010000423.1 GCA_026389955.1 Caldilinea sp.
CGCTGCTGATCGGCGTCGTGGCCGATCTGATCGGGGCGAACCGCAAGATGATGGAAGAGGTGCTGGTGCGGCTGCGCTCGTTAGAAGCCAATCGGGAGCTGTCAGGTCAGTCGCCCGAGACGGCCGTCCCTAACCGACAGGGCAGCCACCATGCCTGATCGCCGCTCCGATCCGCCACTCAAAATCTGCTTTCTGACCTCCAGCTACCCCTTCACCGCACAGGACGGCGCCGCGCGCTTTATCCATGCCATGGCTCAGTCTCTGGCCGCACAAGGCCATCAGGTCGACGTGGTGCTTCCCTACCACCCGCAGCTGCAGCGCTGGCCGCAAGATGTCCGCCTGGTGCCTTTCCGGTATATCTGGCCGGACCGCCTGGCGATCATGGGCTATGCCCAGGCCACGCACAGCGACAAACAGCTGCGCACGCTGGCCTACGCGCTGGCCCCTGGTTTTGCAGCCAGCGCAGCCTGCACCCTGCTGCACCTGCACCGGCAGGTTCGCTACGACATTCTGCACGGCCACTGGGTTGTCCCCAACGGGGTGGTGGCCGCCTGGGTTGCCCGCCGCCTGCGGCGCCCCCTGGTGATCAGCCTGCATGGCTCTGATATCTTCTTTGCGTTGCGACAAGGGTTCCTGCGTCGTGCTGCTGAATCCGTTCTGGCCCAGGCCAGCGCGGTGACCGCCTGCAGCCCCAGCCTGCGCGACGGAGCGCTGGCCTTGCGGGCAGCCCCGGACAAGGTTCATTTGCTCCCCTATGGGGTCGACACCCATTTTTTTGCCGCCAGCGATCTGAAACGTTCGCAGGCACGCCAGGATCTGGGCATCGCACCCCACCAGATCGTCCTGGCCTTTACCGGCCGCCTGGTCGAAAAAAAAGGGGTCGACTACTTGATCCGTGCGCTGCCGGCAGTCAAACAACAGATCCCCCACGTCGTCTGTCTGATCGGCGGCGCAGGCCCGGAACAGCCGACACTCGTTCAGCTGGCCAATGCTTGTGGGGTAGCCGATTGTGTGCGCTTTCTCGGCGCGCTGAGCTGGGCCGGCGTGGCCAGCCTGCTTCATGCAGCCGACATCTTCGTGGCGCCTTCTGTCCACGACAGCGCCGGCAACGCCGACGGGCTGCCCAACACAGTGCTGGAGGCGATGGCGGCTGGCTGTCCCATCGTGGCCACCTCCCTGCCCGGCATCCAGCTGGCCATCGCCCAGGAGGGCCACGATGGGCTTTTGGTCCCCGAGCAAGATGTAGAGGCGCTTGCCGCAGCCCTGATCCGGCTCGGCCATGCCCCTGCCCTGCGCAGCAGGCTGGGAGCGCAGGCCTGCCAACGGGCTGCGCAGGCCTTCAGCTGGGCCCAGGTTGCCGACCGGCTGACACAGTTCTACCGGGCTGCGCTCTCCCCCAAAGCGGGCGAAAGGAGCTCCGCTCCTTGATGAACAGACCGCTTCACGTGCTGGAGTTGACAGCAGGGGTTGCGATCGGCGATCCGCTGGGCGGCGCTGCCCGTTTTGTTGTGGAGCTGACCCGGGCCTTTGACCGGGAGAAGGTGGTGGCCCATCTGGCCTCGATCTGGTCCTATCAGAACGCTGCCGAAGCCCACTGGCAGACACTGCTGCGGGCGGAGGGGATTTCACACAGCTTTGCAGCACGCTGGGAGCCCACAGCGCCGCTGTCGAGCTGCGTTCGGGGGCTGCGTGGGCTGTGGCGGTCGCTGCCTTTTCGCCCGGAGATCATCCACAGCCACGGCGAGTTTACCGACATTGCAGCCATTCTTCTCAAGCGCCATCTGGGGGCACACCATCTGGTTCGCACACGCCACAGCATTGTGGAATGGCCCAAACGACCTGCGCTGGGCCGACTGTTCGGCCACTGGCTCCATCCTTTTTTTTTCGACGCCGAGGTCGCCGTTTCAAAGCAGGCCAGCACTGCGCTGGAGCAGCGTTGGCTGGCCCGCCGCCTGCACCGCCGTTCAGAGACCTTTTACAACGCAATCGACTTCACACGCTTTACCGCCAACCAAGACGTTCGTCAGGCCCTGTGCAAGCGGTTGGGTCTGCCCGCGACGGCTCGCATCCTGGGCACAGTCGGAACCTTGGTCAAGTTGAAGGGCTACGACACGCTGCTCTTGGCCCTGGCCGAGCTGGTGCCCAACCACCCCGATCTGCACCTGGTGCTGGTGGGGGATGGGCCCGAACGCTCGTGGCTGGCAGCGTTGTGTGCACAGCTCGGGCTGCAGCCACACGTCCATTTTCTAGGCACCCAGACCTCGATTGAACAGATCCTCCCTGGCTTTGACCTGTTTGTCTCCAGTTCGCTGGTCGAAGGGCTGCCCACCGTCCTGTTGGAAAGCATTGCCGCCGGTGTCCCGATCGTCGCCACCGACATCGCGGGCACCAACGAGATTCTCCAACACGGGGTCACCGGCCGGCTGGTTCCCGCACAAAATCCACAGGCGCTGGCAGCAGCGATCGCGCAGGTCTGGGCAGCCCCTGCCGAAACCCAGGCCATGGCCCAGCGCGCTGCAGTCTCTGCACGCGAACGTTTTGCGATCACACAGAGTGCAGCCCAGTACACCCGGTTGTTCCAACACCTCAACCCACCCGACCGATGAAAATTTTAATCACCAACGTCCATTCTGTTCGCAACTCGGGCGACGCAGTGTTGCTCCAAGTCACCTTGCAAGAGATCGCCGGTCAGTTCCCCGGAGCCACGATGACGATTGCGCTCAACGACCCGGGCCACCCTGCACCGCTGGCGGGTGAAAACGCTGTGCCCTCTTTTGTGCACTGGTTCAAATCGAACGACGGCGAACGCGGCGCCTGGCGCTGGCCGAAGCTTCTGATCGCCCCATTGTTGCTGGGCTGGGCGCTGCTGGTCGCCCTGGTCTACCGAGCCACTGGCCGGTCTCTCGCAGGGTTGACCCCCAGCCCGACACAGAGGCGTCTGCTGCAGGGCTACCTCGACGCCGATCTGGTGGTCAGCTGCCCGGGCAATTTTTTCTTGAGCGGTTCGGGGGTCGGTCTCCCCCTTTTTCTCGCCCTGTTTTCGTTTGGCTACGGCTGGCTGGCCGGCAAACCGCTCTATATGATGCAGCAGACGGTAGGCCCGTTCCGGCGCCGCTGGGAACGGCTGGCTGTGCGCTGGCTCTTTCAACGTGTGCGCGTCCTTGCGCTGCGCGACGAGCCCTCGCGCCAGGCGCTGCGGCAGGCCGGGCTGGATATCTCGCGTGTGCAGGTGCTGCCCGACGCCGCCTTTCTGTACCGCGGTGCCGGCAGCCCGCAGCGCTTGTTCGAGGCACTTCAGCCGCTGTCAGCCCCCCAACGCCCCTGGATCGGGCTGACCGCCATCGACTTTGGGCTCCAAAATCGGCTGTTCCACGGCCAGGCAGCTTACGAAGAGGCCCTTGTGGCTGCGCTGATCTCGTTCACACGCCGCCATGGCGGCAGCGTGGTGCTCTTCCCACAGGTTTGTGGCCCCAGCCAGGCCGAAGATGACCGCCTGCCCAGCCGACGGATTGCCGGCCGCCTGCAAAGCGCCGGGGTCGCAGCACTGGCCATCGAAACCCCCTGGAGCCCCGACGATCTGCAGTGTGCGTACGGCCAGATGGATCTCTTCGCCGGCACCCGCCTGCACTCCAATATCTTTGCGCTGACCGCCGGGACTCCTGTCGTGGCGATCGCCTACTATTACAAGACCTACGGCGTCATGCAGACGGTCGGTCTCTCAGAATGGGTGCTGGACATCCGTACCCTTCAGGCAGCTGAGTTCGAGCAGCGGCTGGAAACGCTCTGGCAGCAGCGGGCAGCGGTGCGCAGCCATCTGCAGCAGACGTTGCCGCAGATCCAGCAGCAGGCGCGCCGCGCCGCCCAACTGATCCGGGCAGACTTCACGGAATGGAGCCAGCCATGAGACGTCTGCGCGTCGTCCAGATCCTCAACGGGCTGGCGATCAACACCCGGATGGGAGGGGCGGAACGCTTTGGGGTCGAGTTGGCACGCCACCTGGACCCCGACCAGATCGAAGCGATCGTCGTCGGCCTCTGGGAGTGGGACGCGGCGGCCGAGCAGCGCTGGCGGCGTCAACTGGCGGACGAAGGAATCACAACCGTCGTCGGCGTGCCCAAAGACGACCGCCGCCCGCTCGCCAATTTCGTGCAGTCGCTGGCCCACATCCGCAGCCAGTTTACTGCGCCCGTCGATATCCTCCACAGCCAGTGTGATTTCGGCGATGTGGCCGGGCTCTGGCTGCGCCCTGCATTGGGGGCACGCGTCCTGCTGCGCACCGCGCACAACGAACTGGAATGGGCCCGGCGCCCGCTGCGCCGCTGGATCCTGGTCGATGGGCTCTACCCGTTTGTCTATGACCGCGAGCTGGGGGTCTCACAGCGGGCCGTGGATGTGCTCGACCGCCGCCCGCTGGCCCGGCTGCTGCACAAACGTGCGGTCGTCCTGCACAATGCCGTCGACACAACACGCTTTGCCCCGCTGACGCCCGCAGCGGTCGCCGCCGGCCGCCGCGCGCTGGGCATCGACCCGCAG
Organism: Caldilinea sp.; assembly: GCA_026389955.1. The sequence goes on from JAPLGY010000423.1 coordinate 4,534, forward strand.
GCCCCCGTGATCGGCTCAATTGGCCGGTTGACCCCACAAAAGGGCTATCGCGATTTTTTACAGGCAGCCGCGCAGGTGGCTGCGCGGCATCCCCAGGCCCGTTTTCTGCTCGTCGGCGACGGTGAAGAGAGTACAGCGCTGCGGCAGTCTGCAGCCGAGCTGCGGCTGGCCGACCGGGTGGTGTTCACCGGGGCACGCGCAGATGTGGAGCAGCTGCTGCCCCTCATGGATCTGTTTGTCTCTTCCTCGCTCTGGGAGGGGTTGCCCACCGTCATTTTGGAAGCCATGCTGGCAGGCGTGCCTGTGGTCGCCACACGGGTGGCCGGCACCGTCGAGCTGATCGAAGAGCTGACCACAGGCCGCCTGGTGCCGCCGTCCGACCCTGTCGAGCTGAGCCGGGTCATCTGCCAGCTGTTGGACTCTCCGCCCCAGGCGCAGGAGATGGCCCAGAACGCCCAGCGCTTTGTGCGGACCCACTTCGACATTGCGGCGGTGGCTCGGCGGCAGGCACAGATGTATAGGCGGGCTAAAGAGGAAGTGAGAAAGACTGAATGAAACCCGTCAATATTTTATTGGTCGTGTTGGACGCCACCAGGGTGGACGCCTGTTCCTGCTACAACCCCGGCCAGCCCCGCACCCCTGCTTTGGACGAACTGGCCGACAGCGGGCTGCGCTTCGAGCGTGCGTTTGCCAGCGCCCCTTGGACGCTGCCCGCCCTTTCTTCGATCTTGACCGGCCTTTATCCGACGCAGACCGACGTCGAGAGCCGCCGGGTTTTGGCCCCGGCGCACCGCACCCTGGCCACCCGCCTCAAAGAACGGGGCTACACAACCTTTGCAATCAGCAAAAACAGCTGGTTCAGCACCGAGTTTGGCCTGCCCCAGGGCTTCGACACCTTTCACAAGCTGTGGCAGATCTTCCAGACTGAAACCGACCTGACCGAGGTCAATCTAGCCCAGGCCTACCCCGGGCAGAACCTGCTGGTCAGCGCCGCTCGGGGCGCGCTGCGCGGCAATCTCTTCAAAAACGCAGCCAACCTGGTCAGCCGCCGAATCCGAGGGCTCAACGACAGCGACTACGGGGCCCAGCGCACCCTGCGCCCTGTCCAGCAGTGGATCTCGGCACAAACTGGCCCCTGGTTTGCCTTGGTTCACTACCTGGAAGCCCACCTGGAATACAAACCACCGGTCGAATGGGCGCGCCGCTACACCGACAACTGGCCGCTGGCTCAGAAATTGCTGGCCGCAGACCAGCTCCGGCTCTGTTACCGACATATTACCGGGGCAGAGCGACTGACAGCCGACGAACTGCACACCTGGCGCCAGCTCTATGCAGCCGAGGTCGCCTACCAGGATGCCGCTATGGGTCAGCTGCTCCACTGGCTGCAACAGAGCGGGCGAGCAGACAACACCCTGGTCATCGCAGTCGCCGATCATGGAGAAAGCCAGGGCGAACAGGGCTTGCTCAGCCATCTGTACAGCCTGCACGACCCGTTGATCCACGTGCCTCTGATCCTGCGCGGACCGGGTGTGCCGCGCGGCCGGTCGACCCGGCATCTCGTCCAAAGCCAGGACATTTTCGGCACCGTACTCGCTGCGGCCGGCATGCCGCTGCCGGCCGGGGCACGCAACCTGCTCGACGACAGCAGCAGTCGCAGCTACGTTGTGGCGGAGTACGCCCAGCCACGCATGCCCCGCCAGGAGCTGCTGGACCGTTTCCAGCTGAGCCCCAGCCACTTCACCCCATTTCTGCGCAACCTGACCGCCGTGCGCACCCAAGAGCACAAACTGGTCACCAGCGCCGATGGCACGCTGGCCCTGTACGACCTGATCCAGGATCCCGAAGAACAGATCGACCGATCCTTGGAACAGCCCGCACTCCTGGCGACGCTGCAAGGCAAACTGGCCGAGTGGCGGGCCAGCGTTGGGCTGGCGCTTCCCCCAGCCGCAGCGGCACCTGCCATTGCGCCAGAGGTCGCTGCCCGCCTCAAAGCACTCGGCTACCTGGACTGATTGTGCTGAGCACACTGCCAAACGGCCGACAGCTCCTGACCAACTTCGCCAGCCTGCTCTCCAGCATGGGGCTGGCACGCCTGGCCACTGCGGCCGCATGGATCCTGGTGGCCCGCCAGGTGGGCCCCGGCAGCTACGGACAGTTTGTCGCCTGTTTCGCGCTGGCCCGGCTGACCGCTGTCAGCTTCTCTTGGGGGCTGGACGGCTGGCTCCTCTGGAAAGGCGGCGACAGCCCCGACCGCGCAACCTTGGCGCGCAACAGCGGCGCTGCCTTGACCTGGAAAGTTGGGTTGGGCGTGCTCTGGATGGGACTGCTCTCCGGGCTGGCAGGCTGGTTCAACCCAGAGGTGTTTCCACACAACCTTTTGTTGATCAGCGGGCTGATCGTCTGGTTCGAAGAGCTGACCAACACCGCCTGGAGTGTCTTCAAAAGCACTCTCCAAAACGACATCACCTTTCGCGTCGTCACCCTGGTCCAGCTGGCGCTTGTCCTCTGGACTGCGCTGCTGGTGCTGTACGACAACCGCCAGCTGGACAGCTATCTTTGGGTGCGGGTGGCGGTGGCCGGCGCTGGCTGCCTCTGGGCATGGTCCATTCTTTGGCAGCGCTTCGGCCTGCGTATCGAACGCGCCGCGTTGCTGCCCACGCTGGCGGCAGCCACCCCCTTTGCCGGCTCAGCATTTCTGGCGATCGTCAACGAGCGCGCCGACATCGCCATCATCGGCCAGCTGCTGGGCCAGGAACAGGCCGGTCTCTACGCGCCGGCCTCGACCCTGATCTCCAGCCTGCTGCTCATCCCTGCCTCCGCCTACGCCGTGATGGTTCCGGTGCTGGTGC
>JAPLGY010000159.1 GCA_026389955.1 Caldilinea sp.
AGCGCCCGGTAGTCTTCAAAGGCGATGTGGTCACCCGCGGGGATGTCCTCGCCGACAGCTCCAGCACCGATGGCGGCGAACTGGCGCTCGGCCAGAATGTTCTGGTCGCCTATCTGAGTTGGGAAGGCGGCAACTTCGAGGATGCCATTCTGGTCAGCGAGCGGCTGGTTCAAGATGACAAATATACGTCGATCCACATTGAAAAACATGAGGTCGATGCGCGCGAAACCAAGCTGGGCCCAGAAGAGATCACCCGCGACATCCCCAATGTCGGTGAAGACGCGCTCAAAGATCTCGACGAAGAGGGGATCATCCGCATCGGTGCTGAGGTGACCCCTGGCGACATTTTGGTCGGCAAGATCACCCCGAAAGGGGAGACGGAATTGACCCCTGAGGAAAAATTGCTGCGGGCCATTTTTGGTGAAAAGGCGCGGGAGGTCAAAGATTCCTCGCTGCGTCTGCCCCACGGAGAACGGGGCAAGGTGGTCGACATCAAAGTATTTGGCCGAGACGAGCACCGCGACCTACCCGCCGGTGTGGAAAAAATTGTGCGCGCCAGCGTCGCCCAGCGCCGTCGGCTGACAGAAGGGGACAAGATGGCAGGTCGCCACGGCAACAAAGGGGTCATTTCCAAAGTGGTGCCGGTCGAAGACATGCCCTTCCTGGACGATGGAACGCCGGTCGACATCATTCTCAACCCTCTGGGGGTGCCTGGCCGGATGAACATCGGCCAAATTCTGGAAGCCCATCTGGGCTGGGCAGCCCACCGGCTCGGTTTCAAAGCGGAAACCCCCGTCTTCGACGGAGCCCGCGAGGAAGAGATCGAAGCAGAACTGGCCCGCTCCTGGCTGGTCGAACGGGCCTGGCGAGCAGCGACCGCAGACGCCTGGCGGTACGTCCACCAACAGCAGGTCGACACGTGGCAGCTGCGCGACGACGACGACGCCCGCTTGATCTATCTGCTGGACTGGCTGGAACCTCTCGGCTATGACGCCGAACGGATCTATCGCGAACCGGCCTACGCCCGCCAATGCGTGCTGCGCGAGTGGCTGCGTGGCCGCGGCTATGTCACCGAACAGATTCTCCCTGACTCGTTCAGCGAACGCCGAACCAGCACGGAGTCGAACAGCCTGGCCCAGCGCGTGGCGATCTGGGAGTGGCTCTGTTATTGCGGGGAGATCGGTGTTGTCCAGATGCTCAAACTTCACCATCTGGTCGAAGACAAGGTGCACGCCCGGAGCACCGGCCCGTACAGCCTGGTCACCCAGCAGCCGCTGGGGGGCAAGGCCCAGTTTGGCGGCCAGCGCTTCGGCGAGATGGAAGTCTGGGCGCTTGAAGCCTATGGGGCAGCCCACATCCTGCAAGAGATGCTCACCGTCAAATCCGATGACATCGCCGGCCGTGTCAAGACCTACGAGTCGATTGTCAAGGGTGAGCCTATCCAAAGCCCTGGCGTGCCCGAAAGTTTCCGTGTATTGGTGAAAGAACTGCAAAGCCTTGGCCTTGACGTCGAAGTTGTCAACGAAAAAGGGGAGACAGTTCACTTTGGCAAGGAAGAAGCTGCGGAGAGCATGCCGAGGCTAGGTTTCAGCCTCAATCTGCCCGGTGCCATGACCAAAACAGCCGGCGAGTAGCACAAAAAGGACAGAAACTGCATGGAAGTCAGAAATTTCGACGCAATCAAAATTTCGCTGGCGTCTCCGGAACGCATCCGCGAGTGGAGCTACGGGGAAGTCACCAAACCTGAGACGATCAACTACCGGACACTGCGCCCAGAACGCGATGGGCTGTTCTGTGAGCGTATTTTTGGCCCCACACGCGACTGGGAATGTGCCTGCGGCAAATACAAGCGTGTGCGTTACAAAGGGATCGTCTGTGACAAGTGTGGCGTCGAGGTAGCCCCCAGCCGGGTCCGCCGCGAACGGATGGGCCATATCGAACTGGCCTCGCCGGTCAGCCATATCTGGTATGTCAAAGGGGTCCCCAGCCGGCTGGGGCTGCTGCTCAACATCAGCCCGCGCCATCTAGAACGAGTCCTCTACTTTGCTCAGTTTATCATCACCAACGTCAACGAAGATGCCCGCTCGCGCGCCATCCAACGCCATGAGCGGGATCTGCAGACACGTTTGCAGCGCATCGAGAGCGAAGTTCAAGAGGAGCTCAACCGGCTGGAAGGCGAACGGGACCGAGCCTTTGCTGCGCTGGATGCCGAAGAGCAGCAGACCGTACAAACACTCAACGAACGGATCAACGAAATCTCCTCCGGCTCGATCGCTGAGGCGCAAAGGCTCCAAACCTGGATCCACACCAATGCCGGCAAAGTCGCCGACATCACCAAGTTTCTTTCCTGGTCTGACCAGGCTGTGCTGAGCGCCGGCGAAATTGTCTCGATGGACTATGACTTGATCGTCAACGACCTGGTGCAGAACAAGCTCGACGCGCTCCAAAACGAATCTGACAGAGAAAAAGCCGATCTGCGAATGCGTATGGGGGCTCGTTTTATACGCCAGGAACTCGGCGGCCAGATCGACGAACTGCGCAACAAAGTGGCGCTTCGCCAGGAAGAGGCGCAGCGTCAGATGGAAGCAACCCTGGCCGATCTCAAGGCGCTCGAAGAAAAGCAGTTGCTCACCGAGGGACGCCATCGCGAACTGGCCGAGCGCTGGGGCAATGTCTTTACTGCTGGGATGGGTGCAGAGGCGGTGCGTGACATCGTCGCCAAGCTCGACCTGGAGAAGATGCAAAAAGAGCTGCGCCGCGAGATGCGCACCACCAAGAGCAAGCAGCGCCGCAAAAAGGCGGCCAAACGGCTGCGTGTGGTCGAAAATTTCCGCAAGAGCGGCAACCGGCCAGAGTGGATGGTGCTGACCGCGCTGCCGGTGATCCCGCCCGAGCTGCGCCCGATGGTGCAGCTCGACGGCGGTCGCTTTGCCACCAGCGATCTCAACGACCTCTACCGCCGCGTGATCAACCGCAACAACCGGCTCAAACGGCTGATGGAGCTGGGAGCCCCCGATGTCATCGTGCGCAATGAAAAACGCATGCTCCAGGAAGCGGTCGACAGCCTGGTCGACAACGGCCGGCGCGGACGGGCAGTCAGCCGCAGCGGCAAACGCAAGCTCAAAAGCCTCAGCGACCTGCTCAAAGGCAAGCAGGGGCGCTTCCGACGCAACCTGCTCGGCAAACGTGTCGATTACTCCGGCCGCTCGGTCATCGTCATCGGCCCGACGCTCAAGCTGCACCAGTGTGGCCTGCCCAAAAAAATGGCGCTCGAACTTTTCAAACCCTTCGTGATGCGCCGACTGGTCGAAAATAATTTCGCCCACAATATCAAAAGCGCCAAACGCATGGTGGACCGCATGAGCCCTGAAGTCTGGGACGTGCTCGACGAAATCTGCCACGAGCGCCCCGTCCTGCTCAACCGCGCGCCTACCCTGCATCGCCTGGGCATCCAGGCGTTTGAGGTCGTGCTGATCGAGGGAAGCGCCATCCAGCTTCACCCGCTCACCTGTTCTGCCTTCAACGCTGACTTCGACGGCGACCAGATGGCTGTGCATGTCCCGCTCAGCGACGAGGCAGTCCGAGAAGCGCGCGAGCTGATGCTGGCCACCCAAAATCTGCTCAAACCCTCCAGCGGTGACCCCATTGTGGGCCCTTCCAAAGATATGGTGATGGGCGTCTACTACCTGACCGTCGACGAGAACGAAACCGCCGACACTGCTTCGCTGCCCGCCTTTTCCAGCATGGAAGAGGCAGAATATGCCTATGCGATGAGCGCGATCCGGCTGCGTCAACCCATTCGGGTGCTCTACCAGAGCCGCTACGACGCAAAGGCACTCGACACGCTGGAACTCAGCGAACGGGTGCGCAATGTGCTGCGCGCGTACAACATTCAAAACGTAGGCCAGCTCATGGACGCCGTCGCCCGGGGCGAGCGACGCATGGTCGCCGATATCCCTGGCTTCGGCATCGCTGCACTTGAAGAGACCCGGGCCGCCCTGCGCCAGCTGGGACTGCTGGGCGCCAACTGGCCGACCGAACGGCTCCTGCGCACCACCGTCGGACGCATTCTCTTCAACCGGGCCTTGCCCGAAGAACTTTGGTTTGTCAACGAACTGCTTGACCGCAAAGGCGTCGACGCAGTTGTGGCGCGCTGCTACAAACATCTGGGCCGCGCCGTCACCGCCGAGACGGTCGACAACATCAAAGAGATAGGCTTCCGCTACGCAACCCGCTCCGGCATTACGATTGCGATCTCGGACATCAATGTGCCCGAACGCAAGGCGGCCATCCTCGAACAGACAACCGCCGAGGTAGAAACTGCCGAGCTGCAGTATCGGCGCGGTCTGATCACCGAAGAAGAGCTTTACAACAAGACGGTCGAGCTGTGGACCCGCGCCACCGACGAGGTAACCGATGCGGTCAAAGAGCTGCTCAGCCCAATCGAAGGGCTGGGTGCCATGGCCCGATCAGGCGCCACCAAAGGTGGCATCAACCCTGTTCGCCAGCTGGCTGGCATGCGTGGGCTGATGGCCGACCCCAACGGACGCATCATCCCGCTGCCCATTCGTTCCAATTTCCGAGAAGGGTTGACGGCTCTGGAATACTTCCTGAGCACCCACGGCTCCCGCAAAGGCCTGGCCGACACCGCCTTGCGCACGGCAGATGCTGGTTACCTGACCCGTCGCCTGGTCGACGTCGCCCAGGATGTCATCATCACCGAGGATGACTGCATGACACCGACCGGCATCTGGATCACTGCCGAAGAATCCAGGTCGATGCAGGAAAACTTCAGCGAACGGATCACAGGCCGTTTCCTGGCCGCCGATGTGAGCGACCCGCAAACCGGTGCCCTGCTGCTGAAGCGCAACGATCTGCTCGATGAGGCGGCCCTTGAGCTGCTGGCCCGCCATCAGGTCGACCGAGCGTTTGTGCGCACCCCCCTTACCTGCGAATCCCGCTTTGGCCTCTGTGCTCGCTGCTACGGCGAGGACCTGGCGCGCGGCGGGCTGATCTGCATGGGCGAAGCAGTCGGGATTGTAGCAGCCCAGTCGATCGGCGAACCAGGCACCCAGCTCACGCTGCGCACCTTCCACACCGGCGGCGTCGCTGGAACCGACGACATCACCCAGGGCTTGCCGCGCGTCGAAGAGCTCTTCGAAGCCCGCACGCCCAAGGGAGAAGCCGTAATCGCCGAAATTGACGGCCGAATCTCGATCCAACGGGAGGGAGAAGTACGGACACTGCGGATCAGCCGCACCGACCTCAAACGTCGTGAACTCCAGATTCCCGCTGGCTTCACCGTGATTGTGGCAGACAAAGACCGGGTACAGGACGACACCGTGATCGCCCACCGCAACGAGACAACGATCGTCGCCGGGATGAACGGCGAGGTCTTTGTCGAAGCTGGGCTGGTGACGATCCGTCAGGAGAGCACCGACGTCTGGGAAGTCGAGCTGCCCGCCAATGCCCGCCTGCGCGTCGAAGAGGGTGCTCCGGTACAGGCCGGCGACCAGCTGACCGAAGGGGCCAAAAACCCCAAAGAAATTTTGCGCATCTCTGGCCGCGAGGCCACCCAGCTCTACCTGCTCGCCGAAGTCCAGCGAGTATACCGCAGCCAGGGGGTCAGCATCCACGACAAACACATCGAAGTCATCCTGCGCCAGCTGCTGCGCCGGGTCATGGTGCGTACCGCCGGCGACACCGACCTGCTGCCCGGCGAGCTGCTCGACCGCTTCAAATTCGAAGATATCAACGACTATGTGGTCTCACGAGGGGGCAAACCCGCCAAGGCAGAACCGATCGTGCTCGGTCTCACCAAGGCTGCCCTCAACACCGAAAGCTTCCTGGCCATGGCCTCCTTCCAGGAAACCACCCGGGTGCTCACCGAAGCAGCCATCCGTGGCCAGCGCGACGAGCTGCGCGGCCTCAAGGAAAATGTGATCATCGGCAAGCTGATCCCCGTCGGGACAGGCTTCAGCCGACGTCGCATCCTGGTCAGCAACATCGCCGACGAGGTCTCCCTGCTGATCGACACCGAAGTCGACCACGACGAGGATCTCGGCGATCTGGAGGACAGCGAGCTGGGACTCGACGATTTCGAATTCGAGGACATCGAGGGGGTCGCCGAACTGGGGATGGAGCCGCTCGGCACCGGCATTTCGCTCGGCGCCGACGAAGAGGACACGCTCGACTTGGACTTTGACACGCTCGAAGAGGAAGACGAAGGAGACAGTGACACACTTGAAGGAATCGACATGGAAATCGAGTAATCTTGCCTTCGGCAAAAATACTTTATGAAGACGACCAACCGCCTGGCCCAGGAAAGCTCCCCCTATTTGCTCCAGCATGCCCACAATCCAGTGGACTGGTACAGCTGGGGAGAAGAGGCACTGCAGCGGGCACGCAGCGAAGACAAGCCGATCTTCCTCTCGATCGGCTACAGCGCCTGCCACTGGTGCCACGTGATGGAAAATGAAAGCTTCGAAGACGAAGCTACAGCAGCGTTGATGAACGAACTGTTCGTCAATATCAAAGTAGACCGCGAAGAGCGTCCAGACCTCGACGCCATCTACATGGACGCAGTACAAGCGATGACCGGCCAGGGAGGGTGGCCCATGAGTGTCTGGCTGACACCCGAGGGCAAACCCTTCCATGGCGGCACCTATTATCCCAAAGAGCCACGCTACGGGATGCCCGGTTTCCAACAGGTGCTGCGCGCAGTGGCCGATGCCTATCGGAGCCGCCGAGAGCAGGTCGACGGCCAGGCCGAACGGCTGACTGCCCTGCTGAAGCGCAGCACTGTACTCGGCGCAGAGGGTGGCGATCTGGGCACCGACCTGCTCGACGAGGCGATCGGGCAGCTTCTGCAGAGCTTTGACGAGGAAGAGGGCGGCTTCGGCAGCCAACCCAAATTTCCCCAGCCCATGATCCTTGACTTTGCCCTCGCCTATTCCAGCCGCACTGGCGACTTGGATGCCCTGCATCTGGCCGAGTTGACCCTCGAAAAAATGGCGCTGGGCGACATCTACGACCAACTCGGCGGCGGCTTCCACCGATACAGCGTCGACAGGTTCTGGTTGGTCCCCCATTTTGAAAAAATGCTCTACGACAACGCACAGCTGCTGCGCACCTATCTGCATGGCTGGCAGGTGACAGGCCGCCCACTCTTCCGCCAGGTCGTCGAGCAGACGATCGACTTTGTGCTGCGCGAGATGACCGCACCAGGCGGAGGCTTCTACAGCACCCAGGACGCCGACAGCGAAGGACACGAAGGCAAGTTTTTTGTCTGGGATCAGGCAGAGATCGACAGCGTGCTCGACCCCCAGAGCGCAGCCGTTTTTAGCGACTACTATGGCGTGTCCAAACGCGGCAATTTTGAGGGCCGCACGATTCTCAGC
>JAPLGY010000104.1 GCA_026389955.1 Caldilinea sp.
TTCCAGCAGGAGCCACGAAAGCTGATGTGCAGAGCATCTACGAAGTATTGGCAAGCGTGCCCGACGGCCGCAAGCGGCTCGGCAGTCATCGCCTGGCGCAGGGCAAACAAGCACAATCAACCCCGGAACGCTATGATCTGGAAACCCGGCACGTGGTTGCGCAACGGGACACTAGACGGAAATCCTCACGCGGTGATAGGCGTTGTTCACATAGCCTTTGAAGTTCCAGACGTCCGCCAGGTGCATTGGTTGGGTATGCCCTGCGGTGTCGAAGGTGCGCACCACCAACTCATGGCTCCCCGGCGAGAGGCTGCAGGTCGCCTCCCAGAAACACCACATCCACTGCTGCGGTGGGCTGGTGAGTGTCGCCGCCGTCCAGGTCTGCCCGCTGTCGTTCGAGAGCTCGACCCGCTCGATGACTGCATCGCCACCGGCCAGCGCAATCCCTTGCACGAGCACCGAGCCGCGCCAGGTTTCATTTGTCGGCAGCACGCCTGCTTGGGGGCTGGTGATGAACGAGTTGATGGGCAGCGCCCCCAGCATCTCGCCCTCATCCCAGTTGGCCGTCTCTGCGCGCACTGAGCTTGGGAAGAGTTTGTACGCGCGCGCTTGAAAATGGTTGGTGGAAGGCGCCACCTGCAACGTGATGCGTCCCACCCATTTGACGCTGCGCGCCCCAATATAACCGGGCACCAATGCCCGCAGGGGATAGCCGTGGATGGGGAGCAGGGGCGCGTCGTTCATCCCGTAGGCCAGCAGAACATCGTCCTCCAACGCCTTGGCAAGGGGGATCGAGCCACCCAGCCCATCCTGCGTCTTTGTCACCTGGTCCAACCCCAGGAAGCCTACATGGGCCGCAGCAGGCTGGACGCCCGCACGCCGGAGGATGTCGGACAGGCGGACTCCCGTCCACCGCGCTGTGCTGATGGCGTCGGTGTCCCACACGATTTCGGCAGCGTCGATCGGCTCCAGAGCGGTCAGTTCGCGCCGACGAAGCCCTGCGCATTGCAGGGTTGCCGTGACTGTGTGGACCGGGAAGCCCTGCTGCAACTCCTCAAGCGTCAGCGTGCACGGTTGATCCACAAGACCGTCCACGTGCAGCCGGTAGGCGTCTGCCGCGATGATAGGGGCGGGCGCGTGGCTGCGGACGAAGAAGTTCGGTACGGGGGTAATGAGAGCAGCGCGGAGTTGCGTCGCATCTGCGCCCAGATTCACGGGTTCGCTGCTGTACGGCTGACGCGCTGTTGTGTGGGTCAAGGTTTGTTGGCCTTTGTACAGCCGTTGAATCGATCGGTCGCTGCGGATCTAGACGGACGATGGCATGGTATCAGTAGGCGCAATTATACTGGCGCCCACTGCCTACGGTCAAGCCGGGGATGGGTGTGGTTCAAAGTTTTGCGGGATTACCCAATGTCTCACGCGAAGCCGCGAAGAAACAAAAAGCTGAAAAAGCTGACAGTTTTGACAAGACCAGCCAGGCCAGTCAGAATATGAAGAGACAGGGCGTGCTGATCTCTGTCGAAGGCAAAGGAGTGTCAGGCAATGCGCGAGCAAAACGAAACAACGACCCCCCAAGAAGTCTGGCAGCTTCTGCGTGAATTGATCGAAATGCAAAAAGAGAGTGAGCGTCGCCTTCAGGAGACCGAGCGTGTGCTCAAGGAGAGCAGCCAGGAGACCGAGC
>JAPLGY010000430.1 GCA_026389955.1 Caldilinea sp.
TGGTCACGGCAAGGTGCCGAAAACCTGCTGCCAGTTCGTGCCGCCTTCCTTAGCGGACGCTTTGACCAGATGGGGGACGCTGCCAAAAACCTGCCCCCAGCGTGAAGTAGACCCAACTATCTGCAAACATTTGCAAGTGCATGTGATCTGTAAGATAATAGGCAGGAAGGTTCCCTCTGGGGAGAGAGAAGATGGCAGATTCGTTCCCGAAAATGGCCTGAACAAAAGAAAGGTTTCAACAATGACAAAACGAACAGTGTTTATTCTGTGGACAGCGCTCTGTGTGCTGCTGCTGAGCGGTTGTGTCGCCACCGAAGGGGGGCTGGTGCAGACCGTGGTGGTCACGGCGACGCCCACTGCCCTTCCGGAAGGCGCAAAGATCGTGCTGCGGGTCGGCACGGGCGACAGCGGCGAAGGGCTTTCCCCCCACCTGCGCATTATCGAGCAGTTCGAAGCCGAAAACCCCGACATCCAGGTGCAGCTGGAGCCGGTCGGCAGCGGAGATTACTACGCGCGCATTCTGACCCAGATCGCCGCCGGCGACCCGCCTGATCTGCTGCAGATCGGCGACGACGCCGTGCCGATGTTTGTCGACAAAGGGGCTTTTCTGCCGCTGGATGATTTTATTGCCAGCGAGCAGTACCCGCTCGACACCAGCATCTACCTGCCCGGGGTGATGGAGCCGGGCCAGTGGAACGATGCCCAGTATCTGTTGCCCAAAGATTTCTCCCCGCTGGCGATCTACTACAACAAAAAGCTCTTCGACGCAGCAGGCGTCGCCTATCCGCAGGAGGGCTGGAGCTGGGAAGATCTGCTGGCGACAGCCCAGCAGCTGACCCGCACCGGCGCAGACGGGACGGTCGAGCAGTGGGGGATCCAGCTGCCTGGCCCCTGGACCACCGGGTTTGAGTACTGGGTGGCAGCGGCCGGCGGCCAGCTGATCGACGCTGAGGGGACGACCTTTGTCGGCTATCTGGATTCTCCAGAGGTGCAGCGTGCGGTGCAGTTCTACGCCGATCTCTACCACAAACATGCGGTGGCGCCGCTGCCGGCAGACATGAACGCCTTTGGCGGGGGAAACAGCGAGTTTGACAACGGCAAGGCCGCCATGCGGCTGTTCGGGCGATGGCCGCAGGCAGGGATGTTGCAAAACCCCAACCTGGACCTGGGCGTGGCGCCGCTGCCGGCGGGCGCCGAGCGGGCCGGGGTGCTCTTTTGGGGCGGGTTCGGCATTTCCGCTTTGAGCGAGCAGCCAGAGGCTGCGTGGCGTTTCCTGCGCTACTATGTCGGCGCACAAGGGGCCGAAGTCTGGAAGGATTGGGCCCTGCCCAGCGTCGCCAGCGTCGCCGAGAGCTCGGGGCTGGCCGCCGACCCGATCGAAGGGGTCTGGCTGGCCGAACTCAACCACCTGGCCGATCGCGCCTACGTCTTCACCCCCTTCTGGGGCCAGACGGCAGACCCGGCGCTGCGCCGCGTGCTGGAAAGCGTGATTCTCGACCCCACGGCTGATGTGGCGGCCCTGCTGGCCACCGCCGCCCAGGACGCGCAGGCCGCCCTCGACGAACTGCGCCCATAAACAACCTCGCTGGGAAGGGCTCCCATGGGCCCTTCCCAGCTTGCTGTGACTATGCAGACCCCTTCTCCAGGCCGGGCCCGGCGTCGTGAGGCCGTGACCTTCTATCTGCTCATTTCCCCGTGGCTGGTCGGGCTGCTGACCTTTACCCTGCTCCCGATCGCGGTTTCGTTGGGCATCAGCTTCACCCGCTGGGACATGCTCTCCCCGCCCGAGCTGGTGGGCCTGCGCAACTACGCACGCATGCTCGACGACCGTCTCTTCTGGCAGTCGCTCAGCGTCACGGCGCGCTATACGTTGATGTACGTCCCCACCGAGCTGATTGGCGGCCTGCTGCTGGCGCTGCTGATGAACCAGGTCGACGCGCGCGGGATCCGGCTGCTGCGCACCCTCTACTACATGCCCTCCGTGCTCTCGGGGGTGGCGTTTGTGGTGGTGTGGATGTGGCTCTTCCACCCCGAGGCCGGTCTGATCAACGCCGGGCTGGCACTGGTCGGGGTTCAAGGGCCGCGCTGGCTGGTGGACCCGCACACAGCGCTGACTGCGCTCTGGATGATGAGCCTGTGGGGGCTGGGGCGGACCGCTGTCATCTATCTGGCTGGACTGCGCGGCATCCCGCGCGAGCTCTACGAAGCCGCTGCGATGGACGGTGCCGGCGCCTGGCGCAGCTTTGTCGGCCTGACCCTGCCGCTGCTGACCCCCACGATCTTCTTCAACCTCGTGCTGAGCATCATTGCCACCTTTCAGACCTTTACCAGCGCATTTGTGGCGACCAACGGCGGTCCGCTCGACGCCACCCTCTTTTTGGTGCTTTACCTCTACCGCAAAGCCTTTCAGGAATTCCAGATGGGCTACGCCTCGGCGCTGGCCTGGGTCCTTTTTGCGCTGGTCCTGGCCTTCACCTTGTTGGTCGTGCGGAGCGGCCGCTGGTGGGTCTACTACGAGGGGGAAAGCCCATGAGGTCGTCTGCCCGTCTGCGCCGTTGGCTCCTGCTGGCCCTGCTCTGGGGCGTGGCGCTGCTTTTTTTGATCCCTTTGCTTTGGATGCTCTCTTCTTCGCTCAAGCCAACCTGGCAGATCTTCGAGATGCCCCCCCGCTGGCTGCCCGACCCGCCACGCTGGGAGAACTATCGCGAGGCGCTGACCACGCTGCCCTTCGGGCTCTACCTGCGCAACACCACCGTGATCACGCTGCTCACGATTGTCGGCCACCTGCTTTCGTGCACCCTCGTCGCCTATGCCTTTGCCCGGCTGAGGGCCCCTGGCCGCGATACACTCTTTGTCGTCATGCTGGCAACCCTCATGCTCCCCTATCCGGTCACCATGACCCCGCTCTATGTCATTTTTCATCGGCTGGGCTGGATCAACACCTTCCTGCCGCTGACCGTGCCTGCCTTCCTGGGTAGCCCTTTCTACATTTTTCTGCTGCGCCAGTTTTTTTTGACAATCCCGCGCGATTTTGAAGACGCCGCACGCATCGACGGCGCCAACATCGTGCAGATCTTGGCCTGGGTCATCGTGCCGATGGTCGCCCCAGCGCTGGCAACCGTCACCCTCTTCACCTTTCAGGCCAGCTGGAACGACTTCCTGGCCCCGCTCATCTATCTGCAGCGCCCCGATCTCTACACGGTGACGCTGGGACTCCAGTTTTTTCGCTCGACCTACACCACCAACTGGGCCTATTTGATGGCCGCCTCGCTGGCGACCATGCTGCCGGTGATCGCCGTCTTTTTTGCCGCCCAGCGCTATTTTCTTGCCGGCATCTCGCTGGCCGGGATCAAAGGCTGAACCGCAGGCCGCTCACTCGTCTGCCAGCACGGCCAGCGCCGCCCGCACGCTCTCTTCGGGTTTGACCTTGACCTGGGCATCCAGCACCCGCCCCTCTTCGTCGATCACAAAATGGCTGCGTTCGATCCCCATAAAACGCTTCCCATACATGCTTTTTTCCACCCACACGCCGTAGGCTTCGGCGAGCGCATGGGTCTCGTCGACCAGCAGGGTGAAGGGCAGGTTGAACTGGGTCTTGAATTTTTGGTGCGAGCGGGCGTTGTCCGGGCTGACGCCCAACACGACCGCGTTGCGTTCTGTGAGGGTCGGGTAGTTGTCACGAAAGCCGCAGGCCTGGGTTGTGCAGCCCGGCGTGTCGTCCTTCGGATAAAAATAGAGCACCACCAGCCGGCCCCGGTAGTCGCTCAGACGCACCGTCTCCCCACTCTCGGTCTCTGCACTGAATTCGGGGGCCAGGTCCCCCACTGCGATTGCCATCGTTTTTTCTCCGATCTGTGCTATGCTGTAACATGTCATCCTATTATGTGTGAAGAACCGACCGCTGGGTCAGCAACATGGCTCTCAATTGACGGGCAGGTGAAAAGATGGCTCTCAAACAGTGGTGGAAGGGTTTGCTGGCTGCCGGGCTGGCTGCCGGGCTGGGCTGGACTGTTCCATCTGCGCTGGCACAGCAGAGCAGGATCAGCCAGCCGCTGCAGCACGAGCTGGAGGGGGCTGCCACCCCGGTTTCGTTTCTGGTGATCCTGGCGGACCAGCTGGTGCTGCCGGCGGGCAGCGGCGACAGTCTGGCCCGGCGCCAGGCGTTGTACCGTGCCCTGACCGCACATGCCCGGCGCACCCAGGCGGGGCTGCACGCCTGGCTGGAGCAGCAGGGTGTGCCCTACAGGCCGCACTACCTGGTCAACATGGTGGAGGTCGAAGGGGACCTTGCGCTGGCGAACGCCCTGGCTGCCCGGCCCGAGGTCGCCCGGCTGGCGCGCAACCCGGCGGTGCGGGGAGCAGCCAGACAGCCGCGCTGGCTGCAGCGCAGCGAACTGACTCCGCACTCTGGCACGGCGACTTTGCCCTGGGGGCTGACCGCCACGCACGCCGACGCAGTCTGGGAACTGGGCGCACGCGGGCAAGGCATTGTCGTCGCCGGCCAGGACACCGGTGTGGCCTGGGAACACCCGGCGCTCCAGCTGGGCTACCGGGGGTGGAACACCGCCACCCTGACGGCCACCCACGCCTACAACTGGTTGGATGCCTGGGGCCGCGACCCCCTCCGCGACGACGAATGCCCCTCTGACCCCCAGATCCCCTGCGACGACAACGGCCACGGGACCCACACCCTGGCCACAGTGGCCGGCGATGCCACGTCGATGGGGGACACCGTGCTCGGCATGGCACCCGCCGCCAGGTGGATCGCCTGCCGCAACATGCGCGATGGGGTCGGCACCCCCGCCAGCTACACAACCTGTTTTGAATTTTTTCTGGCCCCGTATCCCCAGGGGGGCGACCCGCTGGTCGATGGGCGCCCGGAGCTGGCCCCGCATGTCATCAACAATTCTTGGGGCTGCCCGCCCAGCGAAGGGTGCGACCTCGACAGCCTGCGCCAGGTGGTCGAGACGACGCGAGCGGCCGGTATCTTCGTGGTGGCCTCGGCGGGCAATGCAGGCCCTGGCTGTTCCTCCATCGACACGCCGATCGGGATGCACGACGCAGTGACCAGCGTGGGTGCCTACGACAGCGACGGGCAAATCGCAGGGTTCAGCAGCCGGGGCCCGGTGACCGCCGACGGCAGCGGGCGGCTCAAACCCGACCTCAGCGCGCCAGGGGTCGGGGTGCGCTCGGCGGCCATGCAAAACAGCCAGCCGTCGGTCGATGTCTACCTCAGCGGCACCAGCATGGCCGCGCCCCATGTGGCGGGTGCGGTGGCGCTGTTGTGGTCGTGGAATCCCCAGCTGATCGGCCAGGTCGAGGCGACCGAACGGCTGCTGCTCTCCAGCG
>JAPLGY010000620.1:0-6021 GCA_026389955.1 Caldilinea sp.
CCCCCCAGCAGGCGTCCCCGCAGCAGGCGTCTCCCCAGCAGGCGTCCCCGGAGTGACCACCACAACCGGCACCGCAGTGGTCGTTCCTGGGTCAATCCGTGCGCTCCAGGTCAGCCACCCCACCCCCACAGCAAACGCACACACAAACAGAACCAACAACCCGGCACCCCACAGCCACAGGCGACGAGGCTCCGGGGAGGCATCAGATTCTCCCTGCGGCACAATTTCAAAATCTTCAGGGTTGGCCACACTGCATTCCTTTCTAACATTTCTTTCTAACGCTGGCGCAACGCAGCCAGCAGCTGCTCCCACCAAGGCCCCCAAATCGCCTGCTGTTCCACCAGCATGACTGCCAGCACAACCAGCATCCCCACCAAAAGCACCAGCCAGATGGCAGGCGAACGCCAGCTCGGCAGAGGAAAAGACCTTGGGGCCGACAACTCCCCCAGCTGCACGCCAGATGACAGCACGTGCACGGCGACCTGCTGTCCAACCCAGTCGCTGTACACCACACTGCCGCTGGCCTGCACCAGCCACGCCCGATCTTGGTCGCTGAGCCGCAGGGGCTTGGCCAACCCCGTAATCTCTGCCAGCAGTGTGAGCGTCTCCACGCCGCAGACCCGCACACGCCGTATCTTGCCGAAATGATACCCCTCCGGCAGATCCGCTGGCGTCAGACAATGGCGGTACATCGACGCAGAAAACAGATCCAGATTTGATCTGCGCTGCGGCTCCGCAGCGATTCGATTCGCCTGCGCTCTCCTGTTCATTGCAACGCCACAGCCATCATCTGGTCGATCACGCTGCGATCGATAGCTCCCGGCCGCACAGCCAGCACACGGCCCTTCGGATCCAAAAAAACAGTGGTCGGCAGCCCACTGACACCATACAAATTGCTGATCTCTCCTTGGGGGTCGATGACCACCGGCACCTTCATGCGAAACTGTTCGGCAAACCTGCTGACCTGGACAGCCGACTCGCTGACGTTGACCGCCAAAACGGCCAGCTCGGGATATGCCTGCGCAGCATCTAAAAGTGCTGGTATCTCCGCACGGCAGGGTGAACACCACGTCGCCCAAAAGTTGATCAAAACTGGGCGCCCCCTGAGCTCTGCCAGCGTCGTGTACCGCCCGTCTGGCAGCAACATCGCAAAATCAGGCGGTCTCTCCCCAGGGTTGGGCGCCTCCCCCCCTTGCACAAGAACCCCCAGCGGATACCCGCTGCCAATTGCAGTCGGAAAGGCGCTCAACGCAACCCGCTCGGCTCCTGCCGGCAGATGGGGATGGGACTGGCCGCCGCAGCCGGCCAGCACCAGCAGCACCCCCACCACAACACATCTGAGACGACACTCACTGGCTCGCCGGCCGAGCCCGCCTTTTGGCCCAATTGCGCAACCCATCCAACTCCTCCCGCATCATCGCACTCAGCGGCACCGTCTCGTTCAACACATCCAGCAAATCCCCCAGCACAAGCGGACGCCCCGCGTCAAACGCCTCATACAACCCGGCAATCACCGCCTGCTCGATCTCAGCCCCTGACAACCCCTCCGAAGCCATGGCCAGCGTCGTCAGATCAAACTGGTCAGGATCTCGGTTGCGCCGGGCCAGGTGTATGCGCCAGATCTCAGCTCGCTCCACAGCAGAGGGCAGGTCCACAAAAAAAATCTCGTCAAACCGTCCTTTTCGCACCAGTTCGGGCGGCAATGTGCCGATGTGGTTGGCTGTGGCCACCACAAACACCGGTTTCTGCTTCTCCTGAAGCCAGGTCACAAAACTTCCGAAAACACGCGCCGCGGTCCCAGCATCGCTGATGTTGCTCGAACCGACGCCCGCAAAGCCTTTTTCAATCTCGTCCACCCACAACACCGCAGGCGCAACGCTTTCCGCAGTCCGAATCGCATGACGCAAATTTTCCTCGCTCGAACCGACCAGCGAAGAGAAGAGACGGCCCGCATCCAGCCGTAGCAGCGGCAGACGCCACATGCCGGCCACCGAACGGGCAATCAGCGATTTCCGTCTCCACCGCCGAACTGGACAAAACCCCGCCGGCCTGCACCACAGCCTTGGCCAGGGCGTTGCTCGCTTCGCTGTCGGTCAACCCTAAACACGCCTGCACCAGCCTGGCCTGCTGCCGCCGATCCAGATCGGGGCTGACCCGCTGGGTCTCACGCAGTTTCTGAACAATCCCATCTACCCGCCCCTGCAGCTGCACGACGGTCGGAAGCTCAAAGTCGAGGACCGTCACCTCTTTTTCAAGCTCCGGCGGTATCTTGAGCACCGGCCCCAACAAGATCACCGTCTTGGCGCTGGCCCCAAGCAGAAAAGCCAGCTCGCGCAGCCGCCGCACCACTACCGGATCTTTGAGAAACGGATGAAAGTCGCGCAGAACCCACAGCCCCCCCTCTTTGTCTTCAACAATGCTCTTGAACAAAAGCAGCGGGTCGCGCCGACTGCCATCCTCACGGTCTGGCGCCGCCTGGTTGACCACCCCCACCGTCGCACTCCAAAGCCAAACCCGCTTTTGCTGCGCCACCGCCAGATCCGCAATCTCCTGCTGCGCACGCTGCTCCTCCGCAGTCACCACCCACAACAACGGATAACGAGCCCGAATGTAACGATCCAGCTCCGCTTTCATGGCTGCTTCACTGCCTTGTACGCCGCCAACACCCGCTCCCGTGCCCAGCCATGATCGACAATCCGCTCCGGGTAGTCTGTGCCCACCAGACAGCGGGCACGCAGCTGCTCGCTGTGCGCCATCCGCCACGGCTCATGAATATACTTTTCCGACACCCCGCGCAGTTCCGGCACCCAACGCCGGATATACCCGCCCGACGGGTCAAATTTCTGCCCCTGAGCCACCGGGTTGAAGATCCGAAAATAGGGGGCTGCATCGGTCCCAGTCCCCGCCGCCCACTGCCACCCCCCGTTGTTGGCAGCCAGATCGCCGTCGACCAGCCGCTGCATAAACCAACGCTCCCCCCACCGCCAGTCGATCAGCAGATCTTTGACCAGAAAAGAAGCCACCGCCATACGCGCCCGGTTGTGCATCCAGCCGCTGTGCGCCAGCTGACGCATGGCCGCGTCGATGAAAGGATACCCCGTCTGCCCCCCACACCAGGCCCTGAACTGCTCCGGATCGTTCGCCCAGTCAATCTGGTCGTAGGCCGGGTGAAAGCTTCCCCGGCAAACATGCGGAAAATGATACAGGATGGCAAAGTAAAAATCACGCCAGATCAGCTCGGTCAACCAGCTCTCGGCCCCCCCACGCGCCCCCTCGTGCGGCGCCTCTTCCCTGGCCGCATAGGCGGCCCACGCCACCCGCCGCGGCGAGATCATCCCAAAACGCAGGTAGGGCGACAACCCAGAGGTTCCATCCACCTCTGGCAAATTGCGCCGCTCGGCATACTGGTGCAGCGGCGGCGACACCCCCTCCACAAAGGCCGCCAGACGCCGCTGCGCCTCGGCTTCCCCCGCAACAAAAGGGCCCGCCAGCCCATCCTCCTCCGGCAGCTGTTCGCTTGCCAAAGAAGGCAGTGCCACCAGCTGCGCCGGCGCCTCCACCAGATCCGACCGCCCAATCGGCGCCTGGCTGAGCCAGCGACGGCTGTAGGGGGTAAAAACCGTGTAGGGCTCTCCGTTTTCTTTGTGCACTGCATCCGGCAGACGAATGGTCAGCCCAGCAGTCAGCTGCAAGGGAAGCACGGCGGCAACCGCCCGGTCACGCTCCCGCGCATAGGGAGAATAGTCACGCTCTGCACAGACCGCTGTCGCACCACTCTCCCGACACAACGCAGACAGCACCTGCACAGGCTCGCCGCGCCGAACCAGAAGCCGACTGCCCCGCCGACGCAGCGCCCCATCCAACGCCCGCAAACCTGCATACAAAAAGTTCACCCGCGCCGCTCCAGCAGCCCCCAACAGCCTGGGGTCCAGAACAAAAAACGGGATCACAACCTCGCCCTGCTGCAACGCAGCCGCCAAAGCCTGATTGTCGTCGAGCCGCAGGTCACGGCGAATCCACCAAATCGCTGTACGCATCCCCAAACACCTCCAGCAGCTGCGCCACCTGGCCCAGCGCTGGCCCCACCCGCTCAGCCCGCCGCTTCAGAAGCAGCCGATCGAACCGCTGGAGCCCGCCGTGCGGCGGCAAGGTCGTAAATGCCCGCTTCTGCCAGGATGGCTCGCGCCACCCGCATCCCCCCCAAGGCAACCGCAGCCGTCGACTGACCCGGAAAAATGCTGTCCCCCACCATCCACAGCCGAGAAGCCAGACGAGGCCCATAGTTTTGAAAAAGGCTGGTCTGGGGAAAACCACCCACCCACCCCAGCATGCGACGGGTAAAACGCTGAAAGGTCACCGGCGTGCCAGAGAGCGACAGGCTGGTCCCCGCCCGCAACCCCGGCAGCACCCGCTCGGCCAACCCCACCATGCGCTCTACATAGTGCGCCTTGCGCCGCTCGTACCGCCCCCTGTCATAACGCAAAAGCCGCCACCACGGTTCCAACGCCGTATGGGTGCTGATCGTCAACGCCCGCTGGCCAGCTGGGGCACGACGCTTGTCCCAGGCCGGGCTGAGCGACAGAAAAACACTGTTTCCCTCCCCCAACGGCTCACGGCCAATCACCTGATGGTGCAGCACCGGCCCAATGTCTACCTTCTGCTCGTCAAGCCCGATATACACCATAAAGGCACCCCAGCCCGGCTCCGGCACAGCCGACAGCTGGCGCAGAGACGGAGGCAGGTCCTCGCCCATCAGCCGGGCGATGTTCCAAGGAGGCAGGTTGGCCACCACAGTGCCCGCTTCATGCCGCTGCCCCCGCTTGGTCACCACAGCCGTCGGCCGCCCCCGCACAGTGTCGATCCGCTCGACCTCCTGGCGGTAAAGCACCTTGCCCCCATGGCGACGCACCGCCTCGGCCAACGTCTCGGCGATCGCCCCAATCCCCCCCTCCAGATGGACCACACCGCGGCGCGGCAGGTCCAGCGCCGAGGCACCATACAACGCATTGGCAGCCGCACTGGTCGTCTGCGCAGCAATCAGCAGCTGCGCATCTACAAAAAGCTGCAACGCTTTCGGCGCCGCACGCAGATGGGCCGCCACCGGACGAAACGCATCTGCCGCCAGACGCGGGTCAAGCCGCCGAGCCAGGTCGCCGGCCAGCCAGCCAGCCCCCTCACACAGCAGCGAGACCCCGTCCCGTATCCCCTGAGGAGGCCAGGCCGGCGAACGCAACGCCAGATCCCACAAGGCATCTGCCCGGTTTTCCTGCCAACGCCAGAAGTCTCCTCCCGCTTTGCCAAAAGCCCGCTCATGTTCTTCCCACCGACGCTCGTCTCCGTAGCGGAAAACCGCCTGGCCATCCGGAAGATGCACAGCCATTGCCGGGTCACTGCCATGCGCCGGCCAGCGCTCAACCCCCGCCGCCTGCCCCACCAGGTCCATCGGCCCCCCCGGGTAAAAGCCGCCCGCCAGCGTGGCACCTGCTTCAAAACGGTACTCTTTGTGATAAAAGGTGCCCGCACAGCCCCCAGGGTAGACGTGCGCCTCCAAAACCGTCACCTCCACCCCCGCCCTGGCCAGCAGTGCCGCCGCCGTCAACCCACCGATGCCAGCGCCTACCACCACCACGGGTCCACTCTCCACCATACCCACCACCTTTTCTGGGCAAAAAGTGTGCTCTCAAACAGCCGCGTGCGCAGCCGTCTTCTCCAGCAGCTGACGGGTCTTCCACCCACGGTAAGCAAACAGGATCGGCAACCCCAACCACATGCTTCCCCCCACTCCCTTCCAAAACCAATGAGAATGCAAGGTCGCCGTCACCTGGTCGATCACCCGGGTGCTCTGGCCGTCGATCGCCTCAAAGGTGTGGCGGTGCACCCACTGCGCAAAAGGTCCCCGAATCTGACGGTCGCTGAAGCCCACCGCACTGACCTGCTCGATCTGCGCCAGCCAACGGACCGGCAGCGGCCCCAGCCACAGGGTAAAATCCATCGAATCCCCTTCCGCCAGAAGGTCAGGGG
>JAPLGY010000620.1:6038-6879 GCA_026389955.1 Caldilinea sp.
GGGCACTGTGCACACGCACCCCAATCAGCGGCGGTGTGATGGCCCCCATGCTGGCCGCTGCACGATGAAAGCTGGCAACCTCGGCCAGCGGCGCTTTCACAACAAAACGATGCTGATACTGCACCTTCGTTTCTCCTTTCCAGCTGCTGCCATGAGCCGCACAGGTTCCAGACTCACGCCGCATTCCTCAGCTTCCCCAACAGCGCACGCAGCGCCTCCTGGGCGGTCGGGTACTTGAACACAAAACCCAATTCCAACAGACGCTGGGGCACAGCACGCTGCCCTTCCAACAAAATGACGGCCATTTCGCCGAAGACCGCCTGCATCGCAAAACCAGGCGCCGGCAGGAAGCTGGGCCGCCCCATCACCTCCCCAATCAGACGCCCAAATTCTTGATTGGTCACCGGCTGGGACGCAGACAGGTTGAAGGGACCCTCCGCCTTCGGATTGGCGATCAGAAACTGGATCGCACGCACTTCGTCCTCCAGGTGAATCCAAGGGTACCACTGCCTGCCGCTGCCGACCGGCCCCCCCGCAAAAAGCTTGAAAGGCAACAGCTGCTTCGGAAAAGCCCCCCCAGCCAGGCTCAACACCACCCCAGTGCGAATCACGGCACGGCGCACCCCCTGCCGCACTGCCCCCGCCGTCGAGGCCTCCCAGTCAAAACAGACCTTGGCCAAAAAATCTCCCCCAGGCGAAACCCTTTCGTCGACCTCAGCATCGCCGGTTTGGGTCCCGTAATAGCCCACCGCCGAAGACTGAATCAAAACTCCAGGTTTGACCGCAGCCCCCGCAATCGCCTCCATCACCGCCTTGCCAGCGTCGATGCGGCTCTGCCGAA
>JAPLGY010000719.1 GCA_026389955.1 Caldilinea sp.
TCAATCTGCTGCTCTTTTGGTATGGACTGAGCTGAAAACCTATGCCCTCCCTCGCAGCAACCGCCAAAAGAGCAGCGTACAGCCTGCTCGCTATTGCCCTGATCCTGGCAGGGCTGCTGGCCTGGATCCGCTATTCGATCACCCAGCCGGTGATCTGTGCGCCAGCCTGCACAGGAGTCAACCTGTCTGGGCGTTCGCTGCAGAACGCCCAGCTGCGGGCCACCCGCTTTATCGACGCCAATCTGCAACAGAGCGACCTGCGTGGAGCAGATCTGAGTGAGACCGATTTTTCCGGCGCCGATCTGACCGGGGCCGATCTGCGCAACACCGACCTGCGCAACGCCTACTTGATCGGCGCAGACCTCACCGGAGCCACACTGGTCGGCGCCGATCTGACCGGCGCCAATTTGAGCGGCGCACACCTGCAACAGGTCGACTTGACCGCCGTCGATCTGACCAAAACATCGCTGGACGGCGCTGAGTTCACACAAGCCAATTTGAACGGCAGCAACCTGCGCGGCGCCAATCTGGCCGGCATCAGTTTTACCGGCGCCGAAATCACCGGCGCCGATCTGACCGGCGCCAATTTGACCGGCGCACGCCTGAGCAATACCAACCTGCGCGACGCACAGCTGGTCCGCGCACAGCTCACCGGCGCCTGGCTGAACCTGGCCAATTTGACCGGTGTCAACCTGCAAGAAGGGGACTTGATCGGCGCCAGCCTGATCGGCAGCCAACTGACTTCAGCCAATCTGTCCGGCAGCTCGCTGCGCGGCGCCCTGCTCGTCGGTGCCAACCTGGACGGCGCCGATCTGCGAGCAGCCGACCTGACCGATGTGCGGCTCACCGTTCAAACACACACCCAGCGCGAGCTGGAGCTGGACCCCGTGCTCCAACAGCTCAACGAACTTCAACGCAGCGAGCTGCAACAGCCGGCTCGCTTCAACGGCATCCTGTACGACGCCTCCTCCCTCTTGCCCGCCGCCCTGCTGCCCGCCGCCTCACAGGCCACCCCTCTCCCCGCGGTCACAGCAGACGAGCCGACAGAGATGGACAAGCCGGAAACCGCTCGCCAGATCCGCACCTCTTTTTATATCTACGCCATCCGCCACCTTGAGCCGGACATCGGCCGCTACGAGGTTGATTTTTCTCTGGATTTTCACTGGCATGAACCGCTGCTGGCACAGACAACGCTCGACCAGGTCGATGTTGCCCAGCTCTGGCACCCTGTGCCCGATCTGATCAACACCCGCAAAAAAATCACCGTCGTCAATCAAATCTACCGCCCCTCGTTCGAACCCAGCGCCAACCTCTGGCTGCATATGCGGCTCAAAGGGGAGTTTTTCAGCTTCTTCGACCTGCAACACTTCCCCCTGGACCACCATACCCTTACCCTGGAACTTGAATCTACCGAATACGGCAGCGACGCCCTGACCTTTGCCTATCTCTACGCGACCACCGACGCACCCGGCCAGGAGTACAAGCTGCAGCCAGGCCGCCATGTTGCCCTCGACGCCGTGCCCCCTGGCTGGCAAATCCAACAGATCGCTGCCCGTCAATCCCTCCATGTGCTCCCTTACGACCGCTCCACCTGGTCGCGCTTCCAGATCGCCCTCCAGCTGGGGCGTCAGTTCGATCTCCTCTTTTGGAAAGGCCCGTTTTTGTTGCTTCTGATCGGATCTTTGCTCTGGGGCGTCTTGTGGCAAGGCAAAAGTTCGCTCGGCCTGCAGCTCTGGATGCTTGCCCTGCTGCTGCTGACCACCGCCGCCACCCATGCGTTGATGGTGCGCACGGTCCCGCGCACCATCACCCCAACCCTGTTGGATCTCTATTTGTTGTTCTGCTACGCGCTGTTGGCCTTCGGCACGGTAGCCCTCCTCGGGCTGTGGGGGCTGCGCGAGCCGCTTCAAAAACCTACCCTGGCCAGATACCTCCGCCGTGTTTTGGTGGTTGGCTACCCAGCCCTGCTGGCCGCTCTCGTCGGTGCACTCTACTGGTACACCACCACGCGCAGTTGACAAAAACTGCTTTTGTGCAGGAGCTGATAGACGATGTCTGTTCGACTTTACAAAACCCTGGCTTTTCTGGCGTTGTGGGGTTTTCTGGCAGCAGGATGCAACAACCCCGCGCTGCCCGCAGGCTGCCCACCAGCCTGCGCTGGCTTTGACCTGCGCTCTTACAGCCTGGTCGGCGCCAATCTGGCTGGTGCCGACCTCCAGCGCGCCAATTTGAGCCAGACTCAGCTGCAAAACGTCAACCTGGCCGGCACCAACCTGGCCGGCGCCGACCTCCAACAAAGCAACCTGACCGGAGCAGACCTGCGCGAGAGCAATCTGCAGGGCGCCAACCTCACCGGTGCCAACCTGATCAACGCCGTACTGGACGGCGCCGACCTCTCCGGCGCCGATCTTTCACAGGCCGTGCTTACCCGGTTGGACCTCACCAACGTCCGCCTGAACGCCGCCGTGCTGAACCAAACCCGCCTGGTCGGTGCCAAACTGTGGGGAGTCCACTTGAACGGCGCCCAGTTGAAAGGGGCCAACCTGGCCGGCGCTCGCCTGGCCGGCGCCAACCTGGCCGGCGCCGACCTGGGGGTCGACGATCCACGCCAGCCCGGCACCAATCTACCTCAGCGGCGCCGTCCTCAGCGGCGCCGTGCTGGCCGCCGCTACCCTACAGTCGGCCAACCTGAAGGGCACCCTGCTCAACGGCGTCGATCTGCGCGGCGCCGACTTGCGCAATGCCATCCTGACCAGCACCGACGCCGCCGGCAACCCAATCCCCGCCGACCTCTCCACCGCCCGCTACGACAGCACCACCCAATTCCCCGCAGGCTTTTCCCCCGAACTCCCCGCCCCCCCCTGACGCTCAATCCTCGCCACCTGCCCGCGCTGCCCGCTGAGGCCCACTGGCACTCAAAATTGCAGCAAGCCGATCCACCTGGGCAGACGCCACGATCGCCACCACCTCGTCGGCGGGCTGCAACACCGTCTCCCCCTTCGGCAACAAAAGACGCCCGCCGCGAAAAAGCGCAGTCAGTACACACTCCTCCGGCAACGCCAGGTCAGCCACCCGCCGACCGACAGCTTCCGCCTGCGGATCCACCTTCTCCTCCACCAACGAGTAGGCGCCGCGACGCAGCTTGAGCAGCGTCATCATGTCCCCCAAAGACATCTCCTCCAAAATCAGATGCGCCATCAGCTCCGCCTGGTTGAGCGCGACATCCACCCCCATCACCTCGTTGTACAGCCAGGCATTGGCTGGGTTGTTGACACGGGCAATCGTGCGCGACAGACCAAACTCGAAGCGCGCCAGGGTGGTGGCCACCAGGTTGATTTCATCGCTTCCCGTCACCGCCGCCAACACCTGCGCCCGACGAATCCCCGCCCGCTCCAACAGCTCCGGGTCCGCACCGCTGCCGGCAACCACCTGCACCCCCGGAACCGACCGCACCACTTCAGCCACATGCTCGGCACGCACTTCGACCACCGTAACCTGGTGCTGCGCTGCCTGCAGCAACACAGCCAGCCGCATGCCCACCTTCCCCCCCCCCACAATGCTGGCGTTCATCCAGCCCCTCCTACCCACTCCTCCAACCGGCTCGCCGCATGCGCCCGAAGCGCCACATAGAGACGGTCCCCCGCCCGCACCACTGTCTCCGGCCCCGGCAGCAGCACATGGCCGTCCCGGCACAGCGCCGTCACCTGAATTTCGTAGGGCACGTTGATCGCCTGCACCGCACGTCCATCCAGCAGCGGCGGCACCTCAAACACCACCAGGTTGACCTCCCCACTGCCGATGCTCAGCACCGGAGAGAGCTGGGCCTGCACCAACGCCTCCGCCATACGATCTACCCCCCAAACCTGGGGCGAGATTGTCGTGATGCCCAGACGCCGGTAGACCTCAGCCTTGCCCGGCTCGTAGACACGCGCCACCACACGCGGCACCTGATAGATCCGGCGAGCCAGGCGCGCCACCACCACGTTGAGCTCGTCCACCCCGGTCACAGCCGCCAACCCATCCGCCCGCTCGATACCCGCCTCGACCAGCACCCCACGATCCAAGCCAAACCCCTGCACCGTACGCAGAGAGAGGCTGTCCGGGCCGGC
>JAPLGY010000493.1:0-3709 GCA_026389955.1 Caldilinea sp.
GGAGACGCTGGCGATCATCGCCGAGATCTACACAGATGTCGGCAATCTGGAACGGGCAGAAGAGTATTTGGAGAGGGCGCTGTCGCTGGACCCCGAGAATGTGCTGGCACTCCGCAATCGGGCCTATCTGCTCGAACGACAGGGGCAGTCGCAGGAGGCGATCGCTGTGTTGGAGCAGGCACTCGCCCTGGCACCCCAGCGCGCTGATCTTTATCTGCAAAAAGCTCAGATCTATCGGCTGCGTCTTGCGGATTATCCGAATGCGATTGCAGCCTACCGATCGGCGGTCGATGCCAACCGGACGCCGCAAACGCTGACCGCGTTGGGGGAAGGGCTCTATATCACCGGCGACCATCTGGTGGCAATCCGTACGCTCAACAGCGCGTTGGAGCTGGATCCGGACTATGCCCCGGCGCTGGTCTATCTTGGGATGGCGCTGTATCTCCGTCGCAACTACGAGGATGCAGCCACCGCACTCGATCGAGGTCTGCCTTTGTGGGAAAAGCAGGCACGGGAAGAACATTACTACACGGCCGGGCTGGCGCACGTCTACAAAGAGCCGCGCGAATGCGAGGCCGCACAGGTATGGTTGAAAAAGGCGTTGGAGAAGAACCCAGAAAGTGGGCCAGCACTGGCAGGAATGAAACTTTGTGACCGACAACCGTGAGCGTTGGGCCGGCCAATGACCACCCATCGTTCGCGTTTGAAGTCTACCTTGCCGGAACGGGCTTCTTGGCGGCGCCTGCCAGAGGGCAGGCCAGTGGGGGCTTCTGCGCAAACATCTGCTGAGCCCCGAACGGCTGGCGGACGACAGAGCCCGGCTGCACGTACGACGACCAGCAAGCGCCGTCTTCAGCGCCGCCTTACCCCGCTGGAGATGATCCAGTATCCTTTGAAAGCCACACAGCAGGCAGTGTTTGACCTGCGGCGTTTCTTTGTTGTGCTGGCGTTGACTGGTGTCGTGTTGCTGCTGCCATTTCCAGAGGGGTTGTCGACAGAGGGTCAACGGGCTGTGGCGTTGTTTGTCTTTACTGGCAGCATCCTGGCGCTGGAGCCTGCGCCGCTGCCGATTTCAGCGTTGCTGGTGCCGGTTGCTCAGGTTGCTTTGGGGATCGATACGGCTTCGGGGGCATTTGGTGCGTTTGCCCAGCCCTCGCTTTTTCTGGTGCTTTCCAGCCTTTTTCTGGCCGAGGCGTTGCGCAAACATGGGCTGACGAGACGGCTGGCCATCTATGCAATTGTTGCCAGCGGCGGCTCTCTCTCCCGTCTGCTGTTCAATTTGATGGCCATGACGACCCTGCTGAGTATGTGGGTGCTCAACACAGCGACCACTGCTGTTTTGATCCCAGTGGCGTTGACGATTGCCCAGCACGTCACTCAGCCGGAGCTGGCGCGCCGGGTGGTCGCCACCCTGGTGCTGGGGATCGCCTATGCGGCCAGCCTTGGAGGAATGGCCACCATCGTCGGCAGCGGCGAAAATGCGATCGCCGCCGGCTACCTCAATGCCCTTCAGCCTTTCACCTTTATGGATTGGGCAGTCTATGCGGTGCCGGTGGTCTTGCTGCTGCTGCCGCTGACCTGGTGGCTGTTGATGCGTGTGATGGATCTGCCGGCTGGCCGGATTGACACCTTGCCAGTGCTGCGTGAGTTTGTGCGCCTGGGGCCTCTTGCCGAGAAACAGACCAAAATTCTGTGGGTCCTCGGCTTGTGTGTCTTGCTGTGGGTTTTTGGTGCTTCTGTCGAACGAACGTTCGGTCTCCCGCAGACCCTGCTGAGCAGCGCCATCGTCTCGATCGTAGCCGTTGCTTTTCTGTCTGTCAGCGAAGTAGTCGACTGGAACGATCTCAAAGGGGTCAACTGGGGGATTTTTTTGGTGATCGGTGCCGGCTTTACCTTGGGAGACGCGCTGCAGAAGAGTGGGGCCAGCGCCTGGTTTGCGGAAATGCTGGCCCCGCTGTTGATCGGTCTGCCCTTTGCTGCCGTGTTGTCTGTGATGGTCTTCATCGGCTTTGCCCTGACCCAGC
Organism: Caldilinea sp.; assembly: GCA_026389955.1. Next base: position 2,025 of record JAPLGY010000493.1, read on the forward strand.
TCATGAACAACGTCGCCTTGGGCGCAATTCTGTCTCCTTTGTTGATTTCTGTGGCACAAGCCAGCGGGATCGAGCCTGTGCGGCTGGTGCTGCCGGTCCTGCTGGCGATGGGAATTGCCTACATGCTGCCCGCTGCCTCGGCCCGCATGACGTTGGTTGCCGTCTCTGGGGCTGTCTCGGCGCGAGAGATGGCGCGCAGTGGCTTGTGGGTCGGGCTGTCCTCGGTGACGGTGATTGGTCTGTTGTTTTTTTTGTTCAGTCTGTTCGGGCTGATCTGAGCCGGGCAGCGTTGGTCAGGCCCGATGCAGCTGGGAGAACTCTCCGTTTGTCAAGCGTGTGGTCCGAAAAATTTTGAGGAGGTCCTGGATGCGTGTCTGGTTGATCGGCGCAGATGCAGCTGGCACAGCTGCACTGCGTCAGCTGCAAAAAAATCGGAACATTCAAGTGGTTGTGAGCGACGCGATCCCCAATCCTCGCGCAATCGAGCAGCGTGCGATCGCACAGATCGACTACGTGGAGTCGGTGACCCCTCTCAACATCAACCAGCTGGCCAAAAAAATTCGACCGGATCTGATCCTGCTCGACCGGGGGGCAATCCAGCGCGCCTTCAGCCGCATCTCTGAAGGCTTTGCGTTTGCTGAGTCGATCCAACAGGAAATCGCTGCTGCCAGCGAAATTCCCTGCATTATGTTGTAAGCCAAGCCAGGAATTTGTGAGAGTGGACTGTGGAGAATTCGAGGACGCCCAACAATCTGACCGCGTATCGGCTGCAGGGGTTTGTCGGCAGCCAGCAGCGGCTGTGGACGCTGCATACATGGCTGACCGGTCGCGACGACCTGCCTGCCATTGCCATCAGCGGCGAACAAGGCAATGGGAAGAGCACGCTGGCGGTTGCAGCGGCCTGGAACCATTTTTACAACTTCAGCGACGGGATCATTCAGGTCAGCCCAGCAGGGATCAGACCCTTCCGTCTCTACGATGTGGTGCGTACGATCGATACAGTGCTGGGGACGGCGCTGACTCGAAGCAGCGACGACCGCTGGGGGATCGGAATTTTGGAGCAGCTCTATAAGCGCCGGCGCCTCTTGATCCTGGACAAGCTGGCCGGCGCCACCGAACGTGAACTGGCCACGCTGGTCGAAATCATCGGCCACCTCCACGAGAGCGAAGGAGACTCGCGTCTCCTTCTGATCGACCGGCGGTTCAGCCCCAATATTGCCGCCCTGGTTCAGCACCAACGGATCCATCTCGAGGGTCTGCCCTACGAGGATTTGGTGGCTTTTGTGGCCGCCCGTGCACCCCAGTCTGTCCGAACAGCTGCCCTGGAGAGCGCTCAGGCGATCTACGCGTTGACGCAGGGCAACCCGCTTTGCATGCGTTTTATGTTTGGCCTGCTGCTGGAATTTTCGTTTGCAGAGCTGAAAGGCGTGCTGCGCAGCATGGAAGAGGGGGGCGGCAGTCTGCCCTCCGCCAGCCTCTGCGCGTTTGCTCTCGAAACCTACGCGCTGCAGAATCCGGCTGCGGCTGTGTTTCTCGGCCGACTGGTGCGCGCCGTAGGGGGCGTCTCTGAACAGGCCCTGTACGAACTGTTCTGGCAGGATCTCGGTTCACAGGCACTTTTTGAGCGAACTGTGGACGAGCTGGCAGATCGGGCCTTGATCGAGCGGGACCGCTTTCGTCAGCGT
>JAPLGY010000493.1:3732-10254 GCA_026389955.1 Caldilinea sp.
GTCAGCGTGTGGTGATCCACCCCATCGTGCGCCGCTATCTTGAAGAGAACGCCGTCATGCTGGGTGAAGAGTGGGACCGCCGCCATGCCGCCTTTTATGTCCAGCAAGCCGAGCAGTACCAGCGCCTGCCGCTCCACCGCTGGCCCGAGGTCGACCTGGATTGGGGAAATATCTTTGCCGGCGCCGATTGGTGTGCCCGGCGTCTGGTCCGGATTTTTCAGTGTGAGCCCGATGAACTGGTCGACGGCGAGGAGTCTGCCCTCTCTGCCCGATGTGCCGGGGTCGATCTGGCCGTCGTGCACGCCGATTTGCAGCTGGCCAAAGACTACGCCCTGGCCCTGGCCCACTACGCATTCTGGCGCCACCCGCATGGGATTTTGCGCTGGCTGACCGTAGGGGCCGCCGCCGCGCGCGTCACGCAAAACCTGCGCGACTATGGCTGGTTTCTGACCAATATCGGCCGCCAACATTTCTTCCTGGGCCGCGTGGAGGAGGGAATTCGGTGGCTGCAGCGGGCTGTACAGGTCTTTGACGAACGCGATATCCTGGCGGAGCTGGCCTATGTCCTGACAGACCTGGGAACCTCCTACCGGGTGCTGGATGACCCGCGGCGGGCGCTGGAGTACTTTATGGCGGCCTTCAGCTGTGTCGCACAGCTGGGGGATCCACATGGATTGGCAACCGCCTATATGAATCTGGGAAGCGCTTACTTCAGTTTGAACCAACCCGAGCGTGCCTTGGTGGAGCACCGCCACGCCTTGCGCGTGGCCCTGCGCCGCGACGACAAACATGTGCTGGCCAGCATCTACAACAACGTGGGGCTGGTGTTGGAAGCCCTCTCCCGCTACGAACAGGCCCTCCAAGCCTACGAGTACGCACTCAAGATCTTTGATAAAATCGAGGACCTGACCGGCGTCAGCGCCTGCTACAACAACCTGGGGTCGGTCTGCTACGCGCGCGGGGACTTTGGCCAGGCCCAGGCCTGGTACATTCTGGATGTGGCCCTGCTCCGCCAGCGGGGAGCATGGACCGATCTGGCAGCGACGCTGCACAACCTGGGACACGTCGCCCTGGAACAGTCCATGCTCGACCAGGCAGCTGACTACTTCGTGGAAAGCCGGGACCTGTACGCAGCCTTTGATCTGAGCGAATACGTCGCCGAAGAGGAGGAGATGATCCGGTATACGCAGTCCCTGCGCGCAAACAAATCTCTAACAAAGCGTTAGCGTTTTTCAAGCAAATTTGCGGCGTTGCCTACTTGCAACGCGGCTGTCGAAATGGATGTCAAAGTCGGTGACAGAGTGCTTTATGCGCGCTATGCCGGAACCAGCATCAAGCTGGATGGTAAGGAATATCTGATCCTCAAGGAAAGCGACGTCCTGGCGATCGTGGCGTAATGTTCCTGTCTCGCCTTCCGCCGCTCAGCGTTGGCTGAGCGCCGGACGCAAAAAAGGCGACAGCTGATAATTGAATTGACCGGTTGCAGAGCAAATTTAGAGGAGAGTCATACAATGGCCAAGCAAATTATTTATGAAGACGATGCACGCCGTGCCTTGAAGGCCGGTGTCGACGCCCTGGCAAATGCCGTCAAAACCACCCTGGGGCCTAAGGGACGCAATGTTGCCTTGGACAAAAAGTGGGGGAGCCCGACGGTGACCCATGACGGGGTGACCGTTGCGAAAGAAGTAGAGCTGAAGGACCCCTTTGAGAACATGGGGGCCCAGCTGCTCAAAGAAGCTGCCACCAAGACGAATGATGTGGCCGGAGACGGCACGACCACGGCGACCGTGTTGGCACAGGCCATCGTGAACGAAGGTCTGAAAAACGTGACTGCGGGTGCCAACCCGATGATGCTCAAGCGCGGAATCGAGGCAGGCCGCGATGAAATTGTCTCTGCGCTCAAGTCCATGGCGACCCCTGTCGCCGGCAAAGCCGAAATTGCGCAGGTCGCAAGCATTTCTGCTGCCGACCAGACGATCGGCAACCTGATCGCCGAGGTGATGGACAAGGTCGGCAAAGATGGCGTGATCACGGTCGAGGAGAGCAAAGGCCTGCAGTTCGAGACCGAGTATGTCGAGGGCATGCAGATCGACCGCGGCTATCTGAGCCCCTACTTCGTCACCAATGCCGAGCGCATGGAAGCTGCGATCGAGGATCCCTACATCCTGATCACCGACAAGAAGATCAGCAGCGCCCAGGATATCGTGCCGACCCTGGAGAAGCTGGTCCAGATCGGCAAGCGTGAGGTGGTGATCATTGCCGAAGATGTCGACGGCGAGGCGCTGGCGACCTTGGTGCTCAACAAACTGCGCGGGATGGTCAACGCGCTGGCGATCAAGGCTCCTGGCTTCGGCGACCGCCGCAAGGCCATGCTGCAGGACATCGCCATCCTGACCGGCGGCCAGGTGATCACTGAAGAACTGGGACGCAAACTGGACAGCGTCAAGCTCGAGGATCTGGGGCGTGCCGACCGCATCGTCAGCACCAAAGACGAGACCACCATTGTGGGCGGCGCAGGTGCCGTGCAGGCCATCAAGGGACGCATCGAGCAGATTCGTGCCGAGATCGAGTCCAGCACCAGCGACTATGATCGGGAGAAACTGCAGGAGCGGCTGGCCAAACTGGCCGGTGGTGTGGCCATCATTCGTGTGGGGGCCGCCACTGAAACCGAACTGAAGGAAAAGAAGCACCGTGTCGAGGACGCGCTGAGCGCCACCCGTGCTGCTGTGGAAGAAGGAATCGTGCCCGGCGGTGGTGTAGCGCTGATCAACGCCATCCCAGCCCTCAACAATGTGGGGCTGGAAGGAGATGCTGCCACGGGTCTGCGCATTCTGCGCCGTGCGTTGGAAGAGCCAATGCGCATGATTGCCAGCAATTCGGGCCTGGACGGTGCCGTGGTGATCGAAAAAGTGCGCATGCTGCACGTCGACGGCAAAATGACGACCGGCTACGATGTCATCGGCAACGACTATGTCGACATGCTGCAGGCTGGCATCATCGACCCGGTCAAGGTGACGCGCAGCGCCGTGGAGAACGCCGCCTCGATCGCGGCCATGATCCTGACCACGTCGGCGCTGGTTTGCGACATCCCGGAAGACAAACCAGCCCCTCCTGCTGGGGGCGGCGACATGGGCATGGGCATGTAAGGCCCTGATCGCTCGCTGCTCTCTTTGTTCTGGAGGGCAGCGCAGGGGGGGGGGGAGCACATCGGTGCTCCCCCCCTTTTGTTTGCACAGGCCCACGTCTCTGGGGCTTGGTCTGCGGGGCTGCTGCCTGTCTTCGCCGCCGGAGTCTGCGCTAGGCCCGTTGACGCAGGTTGCGTATGACGATCGGCTTCTCTTTGTGGACACTGAAATGGTCGAGGTCGCCGGCAACGAGGGTTGCTGGAAAGATCGACCGGGCTTCTTCGAGCACCTGCTGGGTCGAGTAGCGTCGGCTGACATGGTGCAGCACCAGCTGGCGCACGCCAGCACTGCGTGCCAGGCGTGCAGCAGCAGCGGCTGTCAGATGGCCGTGTTGGCGGGCCAGCGACTTGTCGGCCTCGAGATAGGTGGCTTCGACCACGAGCAGATCGGCCCCCTCGGCAGCTGTCTGCAAAGGGCCTGTGTGGCTGACATCTCCGACAAAAAAGAGGCGCGCCCCGCGTTGGGAAGGGCCCAGGACCTCTTCTGGTTGCACCACACGCCCACTGGGCAGGACGATCGGCTGCCCCTGGGCCAGGTCACGCCGTTCCGGCCCGTGGGGCACCCCCAGCCTTTCGGCAGCTTCAGCCAAAAAGGGACGATGCTGGCGCTCCTCGAAGAGAAAACCGAAGCAATCGGGCCCACGATGGGGGACCGGGATCGCCGTCAACGTAAATTTTTTGTCCCCAAAGAGCTGCCCGGCCTCGAGCAGGGTCAGGGTGACACCGGAGGTTGGGATCTGGCCCGGGCCAAAGACAACCTCCATCAGCAGGTTCACACGCGCCAGGGTCATGGCCCCGCCGTAGATGTGGAGCTCCTCCAGCGCCTCCCAGCGCCCCAAAGTCGAAGCCAGCCCGCCCAGCCCAAGGATATGGTCGAGATGCCCATGGGTCAGCAGAATTTTATCCAGCCGGCGAAAGCCAAGCCCGGTGCGCAAGAGCTGGCGCTGCGTGCCCTCTCCACAGTCGATCATGAAGCGATGCTCGTTTACCATCACCAACGCAGAGGATAGCCCCCGTTGCACCGACGGCGCCGATGCGGATGTACCCAAAAAAACCAGCTCAAACATGCGCCCTCCTGCCCCTTCTGAAAGCTATCCAGCCTGTCCAGTGTACCGGAAGTGCAGGACAGTGCCAAATTTTTGCCTGTTTGCATACAATGCTTCCCTGGCAGATATAGTAAGATAAGATGGTGTACCCGCGCGGCAGCTCTCTGGTCGCTGCCCGCTACAGTTCAGGAACGGATAAGGATGCAGGAGTGACCACAATGAACGACAACACCAAACTGCCTGTCAACGGGACAGGGATCCACAATGAAGTGCTGACCGGCAGCTTTGCCGTCAAAGTAGGGCTGGCACAGATGCTCAAAGGCGGCGTGATCATGGATGTCATCGACGCTGAGCAGGCACGCATTGCCGAGGAGGCAGGTGCCTGTGCAGTGATGGCGTTGGAGCGGGTGCCCGCAGACATCCGGCGAGATGGCGGGGTCGCACGGATGAGCGACCCGCTGATGATCAGAGGGATCCTCGAAGCGGTCACGATTCCGGTGATGGCCAAGGCACGCATCGGCCATTTCGTGGAAGCACAGATCTTGCAGGCTCTGGGGGTAGATTATATCGACGAGAGCGAAGTGTTGACCCCCGCCGACGAAGAACACCACACCAACAAACACAAGTTCACTGTCCCCTTTGTCTGTGGTGCCCGCGACCTGGGCGAAGCCTTGCGGAGGATCGGCGAAGGAGCTGCCATGATTCGGACCAAAGGCGAGGCGGGGACCGGCAACATTGTCGAGGCGGTGCGCCATGCCCGGACTGTCCACGGAGCCATCCGGCGGCTGCGCAGCATGGACGAGGATGAACTGTTCAGCTTTGCCAAGGAACTGCGCGCGCCCTATCCGCTGGTCAAATTGACGGCCGAACTGGGGCGTCTGCCTGTCGTAAATTTTGCGGCTGGCGGCGTTGCGACACCGGCAGACGCCGCGCTGATGATGCAGCTGGGGGTCGACGGCGTTTTTGTCGGCTCTGGCATCTTCAAAAGCGGCAACCCGGAGAAGCGGGCCCGTGCGATCGTGATGGCTGTGACGCATTACAACGATCCACAGGTTCTGGCTGAGATCAGCGAAGATCTCGGCGAGCCGATGGTCGGCATCAACATCGATACGTTGAAGGATACTGAGAAGATGGCGGTGCGAGGCTGGTAAAGGGGCCACGGGGGAGGGCACTTGCCCTCCCCCAGAGATAGAACAGACAGAACCATGACGACGATTGGAATTTTGGCGCTGCAAGGCGCTTTTTTGGAACATGAAGCGATGATGAGGCACCTGGGGGCCCAGACTGTCCAGGTGCGCAAGCCGCAACAGTTGGCTGGCCTCGACGGCCTGATCCTTCCTGGCGGAGAGAGCACCACGATGGGGCTGGTGGCCGAGCGGTGGGGACTGGTCGAACCGCTGCGGGCCTGGGTGCGGAGCGGCCGGCCGGTTTGGGGCACCTGTGCCGGGCTGATCCTTCTGGCCGAGCGAGCCACCGGCCAGAAGGCGGGCGGGCAGCCGCTGATCGGCGGGTTGGACGTGACAGTGAGCCGCAACTATTTTGGGCGTCAGAACGAAAGCTTTGAGACCTTCTTGTGGGCTCCTGTGCTAGGAGATCCACCCGTGCGAGCGGTCTTTATCCGGGCACCAGCCATTGTTGAGACTGGGGAACAGGTCACCGTGCTGGCGACAGTGGCAGGCCACGCTGAAGAGGTGGCCGTTGCCGTCCGCCAGGGTGCCCTGTTGGCGACCGCATTTCATCCAGAATTGACCGCTGACCTGCGCTGGCATGCGTTTTTTTTGGAGAGGGTGCGTGCAGGCGGTTGAGAAAACAGGATTGAAAAACAGGCCTAGGGGGCGAAATCGTTGATCTGGGTGACGTGTTGAAAAAAACGACGGTAGAGGGCGGCAAAGACAATAAAGAGAGAGAAGGTCGCAAAAAGCGCAAAATAGCGCAGCCCCCGGTCAAGTGCGTTGATGTAGCTGCCCAGATGGCTGCCAGCGTAGATCAAAGCCCCGTTCCAGATAGGCTCGAAGATGACGCTGATCACAAAGAGGCGCAGCCAGGAAACCCGGGCAATCCCAGAAGCGACGAGCACCGGGATCGACATGATGCCGAGCGCGAGCGTGACGTTCAGGATCGACGGGCCGAGCACCACCGTCAGGCCGAGCGCAAAAACCAGCGTGGGAAAGGCCAGCATCGCGTCGAGCACGACCAGGATCGCGAGCCGCAAAGGACCGGCGTACCAGGCCGACAGCAGGCCGAGCAGGCTGCCGACGACCAGGCCGATCAGCGGCGCGAAGAGGCTCACCT
>JAPLGY010000306.1 GCA_026389955.1 Caldilinea sp.
GGGCCTGCCTGTGCTGGCGCTGCCCCAGCAGCGCCCCGCCGACCCGGCCGCTGTGGAAGCAGCGCTCCAGCAGGCCACCGCAGACCGGCGCCATGTCTATGCCCTGTTTTGGGCCACTGCTGAAGCGGATCCACAGCAGCAAGTCGAGCGCTGGCTGGATCTGCATGCGTTCAAGACGCTGGACAGCTGGCAGGGGACGCTGCGTTTTGTCGTGTATACCTTGGCCGACGATCTCCAGCCGGTTCACAGGGAGCCTGTGCGGTGGGAAAATGGCATTGTGCTCACCGGTATCGAGCAGGCAGGGCATCTTTCACAGCAGGTCGAGCCAGGCAGCGCTGCCTTGGTACGGCTCTGGTGGAGGGCAGAGCAGCCGCTGGAACGACGCTACAAAGTGAGTCTGCAACTGCTGGACGGCGGCAACCAGGTGGTGGCCCAACACGACAGCGAACCGGCTGGCGGCACACTGCCGACCGACCGCTGGAGAGCCGGCGAACGAGTCGCCGACAACCACGGGGTGGCGATTCCGTTCGGCGTGCCGCCCGGCACCTACCGGCTGGCTGTCGTGCTCTACGATGGAGAGAGCGGGACACGCCTCCGGCAGGGAGGCCAAGAACTGGCTGTGCTGGGGGAGGTGACAGTGGTTCCGACAGGGCGCTCTGTCCCGGCAGAGGTGCTCCCCATGCTGCAGCGAACTCAGCGCTGGCTGGGCCCGGTGCAGCTGGTCGGCTACGACCTGTACCGCCGCGGTTTTGCCCATGCACCGCAGACCGCCGTGGAACCAGGGGATACCGTCAGCCTGACCCTGTACTGGCAGGCGCCAGACCCACTGCCGGCCAGCTGGCCGGAACTGCTGTTCATGACTGTGCAGCTGGGAGGAGAGTCACTGCGTGTCCCGTTGGCCGGAGATGGCTACCCCACAGGCGCCTGGCCTCCCGGCGCGCTGGTGCGCAACACGGTCGACCTGGTCTATACCGGGGCCGCCCGCCAGCCTGTGGTGACGGTCGACGGGGTTGAGACTGTGCTGCAGCCTCTCCCCGTGCGTTGACCTGCAACCTGCGGCGCAAGCTGCCCGCTATCCTTTGACATAGCGCTATATTTGCTATAGTATAGTGACAAGAGAATGCGGAGCAAGGAAAGAAGGGGCCATGATCAGTTCTGTGGAAAGCCTGTCGGCGGTTGAGCTGCCGTTGTGTCCGGTCGAACCCGCTGCGCAGATCGTCGGTCAGAAATGGACCCTGCAGATCGTCTATTTTTTGTTGGACGGTCGTTCGATGCGCTTCTGTGAGCTGCAGGAACAGCTGGGCGGGGTCAACCCGAGCACATTGAGCAGCCGGTTGAAGATGTTGGAAGAGGAAGGGCTTGTGCGCCGCAACCAGATTCGGGCGATCCCGCCCCATGTGGAGTACAGCCTGACCGAGATGGGGTGCGACCTGGGCAGCGTGATCCGCGAGGTGACCCGCTGGAGCAACCACTGGCTGTGCGGGCGCCGCAGATAACAAGCCGTTGTCGGCAGGTGGATGAGAAACGCAATGATTGTCAAAGGGTTGACTGTAGGGCTTTTGCAGGAAAATTGTTATCTTTTCGGCTGCGGCCGGACCCGTCGGGCGGTGGTGATCGACCCTGGCGACAACGCGCGGGCCATTTTGCGTCTGTTGGACCAGCAGGCGCTGACCGTGGAAAAGATCATCAACACCCACGCGCATTTCGACCATGTGATGGCCGTGAACGCGATTCGAGAGGCAACGGGTGCACCGTTTTGGCTGCACCGTTCCGAACTCCCGATTTTGCATGAGCTGCCAAACCGAGCACGTCTCTGGCTCGAGATGGAGATCGATCCTGTCGAAGACCCGGACGAGTATCTGGAGCATGGGCAGGTGATCCAGGTCGGCGACGAAGAGTTGGAGGTGCGCTGGACCCCAGGCCATGCGCCCGGCCATGTCGTTTTTGTCCACCATGCAGGGCGTCGCGTCTTTGCTGGGGACACGCTTTTCCAAGGCAGCATCGGTCGGTTCGACCTGCCGGGCGCCGACGGCCCAACCTTGCTGCACAGTATCCGGACAGAACTGCTCAGCCTCTCCGACGACTATGCGGTCTACCCCGGACACGGGCTGGCCACGACGATCGGCCATGAACGGCTGCACAACCCGTATGTCGGCGAACAGGTGCAACAGGACGCTGCCCGCCATGGCTGAGCCGAGCGCAATTTACCATATTGCGCCCGAAGCCAGCTGGGAAGCGCAGCGGACGCAGCCAGTCTATGTGGCTCCTTCGTTGGCCGCCGAGGGCTTCATCCACTGCACGGGCGAGCGTCGGCAGCTGGTTGCAGTCGCTGACCGGTTTTATCGAAAGAAGCCGGGAGCGTTTATGATTCTTTGTATTGCACCTGCGCAGCTGGTGGCTGAACTGCGCTGGGAAGAGGCCGATGGAGAGCTCTTTCCACACCTCTATGGGCCTTTGAACTGCGCTGCTGTCGAGCGGGTCGTGGCCTTTCCACGTGGAGAGGATGGAACTTTTCAGCTGCCTCACGAGTTAGGAGTGTCAACCGATGAGCACACTGATTGAGCGGCTGCCTGGCCTGCTGCGCCGACGCACAGAGGGAGAGGCCGCCGGGG
>JAPLGY010000745.1 GCA_026389955.1 Caldilinea sp.
GAGCAGACCCAGCACCATCCCCCCCAACATCGCCCCCACAATGCTGCCGATCCCCCCCAACACCGCCGCCGTAAAGGCCTTCAACCCTGGGAAAAACCCCATGTAGGGGTCGGCGCGGGTAAAACGGAAGGACCAGAGCACCCCAGCAGCCCCCCCCAGCGCGCCGCCAATCAAAAACGTCACAGCAATGATCCGGTTGACGTCGACCCCCATCAGGTAAGCAGTGTTGCGGTCCTGGGCGACTGACCGGATGGCCCGCCCAAGCCGGGTTGCGTTGACCAGATAGTTGAGCCCCACCAACATCACACTGCCGACCACGATGATCACGATCGAGGTCATCTGGATGGCGATGGTGATCTCCCGGTCGTCGAGAGGCAGAGCAAAGAGGGTGATCCGCTCCGAAAAGCCCCCAAAGGTGGGAAAGGTGCGGTAAAAGGCACCGTTGGCCGTGCTCTGGTAGAAACGCATGACATCTTGGAGCAAAAACGAGACGCCGATCGCAGAGATCAGCGGAACCAGACGGGGAGCCCCCCGCAGCGGTCGGTAGGCGATGCGCTCGGTAGAGACGGAGATCGAGCCAGAGATCAACATGCCGACCCCCACAGCCCCGGCCAACAGCAGATAGGCCAGCCACCCCTGCCCGTCTGGCAGCCATCCCTGCCCTCCCATCCAGACCAGGAGCTCGACCCCGGCAAAGGCACCGAACATAAAAAATTCGCCGTGGGCAAAGTTGATAAACTCCAACACGCCGTAGACCATCGTGTAGCCCAGCGCGATCGTCGCATACATAAAGCCCAGCACGATGCCGTCGATCAGCACCTGCGGCAGCAGAATCAAGGTGATCTGCAAAAGATCCATGTCGGTGCGCGTGCCGCGGATCAAAAACGCAGTCACGACAGTGATGACAGAGATGGCTGCGCTGGCGCCGAGAATGAAGACAAGCAACTGGCCCAAGGGCCGCAAAATTTCCAGCAGCAAGTTCGGCCGATGCAGGCGCATAGAGGCTCCTTCGCTTGCTCCACGGGCCCACCTACGCTGCGGGCGCACGGGCTGGAGAGCGGACTGTCAGAGGACGGGCTGTGAACGACAGGTCAAAACAACAGGTGGCAGAGACGGCCCGCCGTCTCTGCCACCTCATCTTACGCCAACAGGCTCACGGAGCCGGAATGTCGAGCAGCTTCACGACCTGGTTGGTGTTCCAGAGGGCCGGGTCTGCCGAGGCCACCTGCAGCACAAAGTAGGTGGCCACCGTCTTGTCGCCTTTGTCGTTGAAGGTAACTTCGCCGGTGATGCCCGAATAGCCGGCCGTGGCACGCACCGCTTCCGCAACCTGGGCGCGCTCGGGCAGCTGGCCGTCGTTGGCCTCGATGGCTTTTTCGATCCCCTGCAGGCAGATCCCCATGGCGTCGTAGCCCTGCGCCGCAAACGGCTGGGTCTGCTCGCCAAAGCGGGCCTCGTAGTCGGCAATGAACTGCTGGGTGGCCGGGTAGACGTTGGCCGGGCCAGCAACCGAGCTGTAGTACATCCCAGCCACCGCTTCGCCGCCCAGGCTGGCCAGCTCAGAAGCGTCGAGGCCGTCGGGCCCCATGAATTGCGCCGTGATCCCCTTGTCGCGCGCCTGCTTGAACAAAATGCCACCCTGGCTGTAGATCCCACCGAAGTAGATCAGGTCGGGGTTGGCCGCCAGGATCGGGGTGAGGATGCTGTCAAAATTGGCCTGTTCTTCGGTCCCCTCAAAGCCCAACACAGCCATGCCGTTGGCTTCCGCAGACTGGCGGAAAAACTCGGCGACCCCCTGGCCGTAGGAGGTCTTGTCGTGGACGATGTAAACGCTCTGGACCCCCATCTCCTCGCGGGCAAAGTTTTCGCCGACCACACCCTGCACGTCGTCGCGACCGACGATGCGGTTGACTTCGACATAGCCGCGTTCGGTGACCGTGGGGTTGGTGTTCGCGGGCGAGACCGCGGCCAGCTGGGCGTTGTGGTAGACCTCCATGCTGGGGATCATCACCCCGCTGTTCAGGTGGCCGACCATGCAAAGCACGGCCGGGTCGGCGGCAATCTGGGTGGCATTGGCGACGCCGGTGTCTGGGGTGGCCTGGTCGTCGTAGGGGGCCAGCTCCACGGTGAAGCCCATCTCCTGCAGTCTGGCGGAATTCTGCTCCAAAGAGAGCTGGGCGCCGTTCTTGATGGCTGTGCCCAACACGGACTGCGGGCCGCTCAGCGGGGACTGCGTGGCGATTTTGATGACCGTGCCGGCTGCTGCCGCTTCTTCGGCGGGAGCCTCCTCAGCGGCAGCTTCTTCTGCTGGGGCTTCTGCTGGGGCTTCTTCTGCGGCCGCTTCTGTCGGGGCCGCTTCGGACGCCGTCGGCTCTGGGGCCGGCGCACAGGCCGCCACCAAGGTGGCCAGCATCAACAGGATGACAAGGGCCAGGGTATGTCTGCGCATGTACAGATTCTCCTTTTAGTTGGTACGAACTGCTTTTGATACGAACTGTGTGGTGCATGATGTCGCTGTTCAAGTCCACAGCGAGGACTTTATCGCCCGCAGCCGCTCCGGTGAAGGTGGCTGGAGGATCCCAAAAGGTTCTGGCAGCAATGGGTGTGCCCTGATTCTGGTGTGCGTTGCAGCATTTGCAGAGGCAGACCCTTTG
>JAPLGY010000004.1 GCA_026389955.1 Caldilinea sp.
TGCGGCAGGAATGACAGGGTGACAGGTAATGACAGGGCAACAATTTCTCGCAGCTCACACCATGCAGCGCGCTACTTGACAGCGCTGCCGCCGATCTGCTTGACCTGCTGAACAATGTACTTGACATCGCTGGGGACGGCATGGCGAAAATCGCTGTTCTTGCTCGCCTTTTTGCGGCGGCGCAGATGCGAGCGGCCAGCCAACATACGCATCACTTTTCCGTTTTTGGTCAAGCGAAAGCGTTTGGCGGTACCTTTGTGTGTTTTCATCTTTGGCATTGTAGCCTCCTCTTCAAATCGCAGCTTCTGGCGGCTTCCCAACCCTCCAGCCAAACCGACAAAAATCGGTCTGGCTGCGAGCACCGCGCCTGTCAAGAATAGGGGATCGACTGAAAAAAGTCAATTTTCACCCACAACCCGTTTGAATCGGCGCAGTTACGACTGGGGGGCCAGGATCATCACCATGCTGTTGCCGTCAAAGGCCGGCATCGATTCAACCGTCACAACATCGGTCGTGTCTTCTGCAATCCGCTCCAGCAAGACACGCGCCACTTCAGGGTGCTGCATCTCACGTCCACGAAATCGAATCCGCACACGAATTTTGGCACCTTCTTTGGCAAATTTGCGGATGCGGGCAATCACGACGCCCACATCGTGGTCGTCGGTTTTGGGGCGCAGACGCAGCTCTTTGACTTCGATCTGCTTCTGTGCCTTGCGTGATTCACGTTCCCGTTTCTGCTTTTCATACAGATATTTGCCGTAGTCCATCAGCCGGCATACAGGGGGGTCAGCGTTTGGGGCGACTTCCACCAGATCCAGCTCCCGCTCTGTGGCGAGGGCCAACGCATCGCGCATGGACAAAATACCGAGTTGTTCGCCTGTTTTGTCGATCACACGGACGCGCGGGGCACGGATTTCCGAGTTGATGCGCGTTGTGTCCACGGCCGCGTTCCGTTGAACGAATTCTTTCTGCGTGATAATAGGTCTCCTTTTTGAAAATCACTTGCACACGTCCGGGCGATGCATTCTGCCAGATGGCTGGCCTGCATGGGTTCTTCATCGCCCAACGATTTGTTGAGAGTATAGCACTGCCCCTCTGGGGCGTCAAGTGTCCAAAGGAGCAGTGCAAGGATTCAAAGCGTCAGAGAGCGGTCGGCGATTTTGGCCTGAACCAGCGCCACAAACTGGGCAGCGGGCAGATCGTTGATTCGGGAGCCGTCGCGTTTGCGCAAAGCCACCGTCTGGTTGGCCACCTCCTGGTCGCCGACCACCAACATATAAGGCACTTTCATCAGCTGTGCATCGCGAATTTTGGCGTTCATCCGCTCGCTGCTCAGGTCGGCCTCGGCGCGGACCCCCTGTTCGCGCAGCTGCTGTGCCAGATGCGCCGCATAGCTGTTGTGTTCTGCCGTGATCGGGATGACCCGCACCTGTTGGGGGGCGAGCCAGACCGGAAACGCGCCGGCAAAATGTTCTATCAGAAAACCGATCATCCGTTCGTGCGTGCTCAGCGGCGCCCGGTGGATGCAGAGCGGCGTCGCCTCTTTGCCGTCCCGGTTGGTATAGACCAGGTTGAAACGCGGGGGCACCGCAAAGTCGACCTGGTTGGTCGCCAGCGTGAATTCCCGCCCGATTGCGCTCCAGATCTGGACATCGATCTTGGGGCCGTAGAAGGCTGCCTCGTCGGGCACCTCGACATAGGGGACCCCCCCATTGTCCATGGCTCGCCGAACCATCGCCTCGGTCTGGAGCCAGAGCCGTTCGTTGTCGACATACTTTTTGCCCAGCCCCCTGGGGTGGTGGGTGCTCAGGCGCATCACAAATTTTTCAACGGCAAAGATCTCAAAATAGGCGCGGTACAGGCCGATTACCGCCATGAATTCCTGCTCGAACTGT
>JAPLGY010000501.1 GCA_026389955.1 Caldilinea sp.
AGGAATGGCCGGGTGCATGGCCTACCGAGGAACTCGACCGGGCCAGCCAGCTCTGCATTCCCTTCGCGCAGCGGTGGAGCAGCTACCCTCCCGCTCGCTCCTGGGCGCTGGCTGTGCTGGCCGGGCGGCCGGTCGCCGCAGTAGATGGCAGCCAGATCCCGCCGAGCAAAGAATTGTCGGTGCCGGTCGGTGCCATTCAGATCGGCTGGTTTCTCAACTACCATTTGCCCGGCGGCCGCTACGAAAAAGATGTGTTCTTTGCGGTTCTGCCTCCGCAGGAACTGGGGGAGGAAGAGGGGGGCGAGTTTCCCGACTGGCGGGTCAACCAGGAACGGTTCGTGTGTGAATGCCGCCAGCTGGAAGGGTTGATGGAACACCTGGCCGCGCAGGGGAGCCCTCAATCCACCCTCTGTCTGTTTGATGGTGCGTTTATTGTCAGTTTTGCCGGCCAGCTCCGTCCTGGGCGGGCTGGTGCCTATCTGGACGCGGTCCAGCGCCTGTTGGACCGTTCGCATGCGCTCCGCACCCCGCTGGTTGGCTTTGTCGACAGTTCCGGAAGTCGAGACTGCGTGATGCTGGTCAACACTGTGGCCGGCCCGCCCCACATGCGTCTGACCGACGGAGCTTTTTTGGGGCCGCTGTTGCCCAGGTGGGGCGATCGCACGCCTTTTTTTGTGTGTGCGCGCAACGACCCACTGAGCCAGCGGGGGCAGGCCAATTTCTACCGCCAGGTGGCCTTCTGTTACATCCGGCTGGCCATGGAGAGGCCTCCTGCCCGGCTGGAATTGCCGCTCTGGCTGTTGGAGAGTGGGCAGGCAGAGGCGACCGTCGACCTGGTGCGGGCCGAGTGCATCGCCGGTGCTGGGGGCTACCCGTACGCGCTGGAGACAGCCGATGCTGTTGCTGTGCTCCAGCAGGCAGATCGAGACCAGTTTTATGCGCTCTTCCAGCAGTTCGTGGAAGAACAAGGGTTGCCGTTCACCCTCAGCCGGAAACAGCTGAGCAAGCTTGCCCGACGCTGACGCCGGACAAGCTTGCCAGGGAGGCTGGACCAGGGGAATGTGGTATACTACATCTCTTTTCAGCGAGTCGAAGAACAAGACGATGGATCGCACTCTGAACAGACAGGATGAGACCGATGGCTGCTTCATTTCAATCTTTGCATGCCGATGCGCTGGTCATCGACGGCCATTGTGACAGCATCGGCCCGCAGCTGGAGGAGGGTCGCTGGCTGGGAGAGCGGCACGGACAGGGCCATGTGGATCTGCCTCGGTTGCGGGAAGGCGGGGTAGATGCCCAGTTTTTTGCCTGTTACGTGCCGGTGGCGTATCAGCGGCATGGGGCCGTGACACATGCGTTGGAACGGCTGGACCAGCTGCATCTGCTTGCGGAACGTCAGCCAGACCGTTTTGTGCTTGCTCGCTGCGCCGACGACATTCTCCGGGCCAAGGCGGCCGGCCAGATTGCCGGGATTGCCGGACTGGAGGGTGCTGAAGCGCTCGATGCCAGCATCGGGGTACTGCGCCATTTCTACCGGCTGGGCATCCGCAACTTGGGGCTGGCCTGGAACTACCGCAACGCCGCCTGCGACGGTGTCGCTGAAAATCGGAGCAACGGCGGGCTGACCGAGTTCGGTGTACAGGTGGTCGAGGAGTGCAACCGTCTTGGGATTCTGCTGGATGTCAGCCATCTCTCCCCGGCCGGGGTGGCGGACGTGCTGGCCGTCAGCCGTCAGCCTGTCATCGCCAGCCACAGCAACGCCTACACGCTTTGTGCCCATCCGCGCAACCTGACCGATGCCCAGGCAGAGGCGATTGCGGCCAGTGGCGGGGTGGTGGGGGTTACATTTGTCGACTCGTTTCTCAACCGGCAGGCCCCCCAGGCTGCCACCCTGGACGATGTCGTGGCCCAGATTGAGTATCTGTTGTCCCGGGTTGGCCCCGAGCATGTGTCGATCGGCAGCGATTTTGACGGCTGTACGCTGCCGCAGGGCATTCAAGACGCCACCAGCTACCCGCAGATCACCCAGCGGCTGGTGGAACGGGGCCACCCGGAGCGCGTCATTCGTCAGATTCTCGGCGAAAATTTATTGCGGGTGCTGCGAGCGGTGCTGGGGTAGGTTAGAGCTGTCAGCCTCTGCGCGACCTGCAGTGGGTGGGTGGGTTATCATCTCGGGGAAAGGTTGTGTGATGGCAGGAAACAGGAAATGCTGGAGACGATGACGAACAAAGTGCAGCAAGACCCCTTGCGGGAGGGACAAGAGCCCTTTGCAGCCAGCGAAGGGAGGCCAGCCGCTGGGGATGAACCGCTGGTGGCTACCCTCGAACAGATTGCCCAGACCAACACCCCGGAACGGTGGGATTTGGCCACCAAACGCACGGTGTTGGTCATCATGCTGATTGCCGGCATCTACATCATCTACATCAGCCGGAACATCCTGCCAATTGTGTTGAGCGCCGCCATCATTTCGTATCTGCTCAGCCCGGCGGTCAATCTGGCATCCCGTCTCAAAATCCCGCGTCTGCTCTCCAGCCTGGTCGTGTATCTGGTGGTCATCATCGGGTTGATTCTGCTTCCGATCATTTTTGTGCCGGCATTGATCGACCAGCTGCGCACGCTGGCCAATTTTGACGTGCCCGGCACCGCCCGAGCGGTGCTGAATTGGCTGGATGAGACCATCCGCAGTCTGCCAGCACAGATCGTGGTGTTGGGCTATGCGATTCCGCTGAGCGAGTTTGTGGGGAGACTTCAGGCCAATACCCAGCAGGTTCAGTTTATTCCGTCTGTCAACGACATTCTCAACTACATTCAGAATTTGCTCAGCACGACGACCACTGTCGTGGGCAGCACCTTCAACATCGGGGTCAGCGTGGTTGGCGGTATCTTTTCAGGCTTTCTGACCGCGCTGGTGATTTTCTTCTTGAGCCTCTACATGACCATCGATGCCCCGCGCATCCGAGCCTACATCCACGACCTGTTTCCTCCTTCGTATCGCTCCGAACTGGCCGATCTGCTGCGTCGGATCGGCAGTGTCTGGCAGGCATTTCTGCGCGGCCAGCTGATCCTGAGTGTCACGGTGGGGTTGGCGACCTATCTGGCGTTGGGGTTGGTCGGAATGCCAGGGGCCTTGATCTTTGCGATTCTGGCCGGCCTGCTCGAAGTGGTGCCCAATCTGGGCCCGATCCTGGCCATGATACCGGCTGTGATCATGGCCATGATCCAGGGCAGCGAGGTCATGCGCGAGCTGGGTGTCAACAACCTGGGGTTTGCGCTGATCACCGTCGGCATCTACTTTTTGATCCAACAGCTGGAAAACAACATTCTGGTTCCACGCATCATCGGTGACAGCATCAACCTGCACCCAATCGCTGTGATCTGCGCGGTCGCCGTAGGGTTGACCACGGCTGGCATCCTGGGTGCGCTCCTTGCCCCTCCGATAACAGCCAGCTTTCGCGTGCTGGGCAGCTACGTGCATGCCAAACTGCTCGATTACCCGCCGTTTTTCGGACGAACTGGGGTGCCCAAACCGCCGCGATCGTACCGGCGTACCCTTTCAAAGCGCGAGCTGGAGGCACGCCGTGCTGTCCCACAGGCTGCTGTCCCACAGACGTTGGCGGGAGGGGAGCTGGAGGCGGGCAGCCCCCTGTTGCGCGTCGCTGAAAGCGGCCATGGCGAAGAAAAACGCCCTTCGCCGCCACGGGAAGGCAATTTTTGAAGCAGGAGCTGTCGCTCAGGGGGGCGGCAGAAGTTTCTGGCGAAGTTTGTGCAGGTACGCCATCGTGCGCATAAAACGCCCTGACTGCAACGCTGCCACCTGGCTGGCAAGATGGTCGTTTTGTGCGCGCAAGGCAGCGATCTCTTCTGTCGGGTCCTTCAAGCCTTGGGCCCCTGCCACCGTCTGCCAAAGCCCGAGCAGCAGTTCCAGGTTGGGTTCTCCATAGATCTGGCGCGCGGCGGCAAAGAAGGTTGCGGCCCGAGCGTCAGCCCCTGCCTGCAGCGCAGGCTGACGCTCGGCAACTACGATCTGTCGGTAGCTGGGTTCGGTGTGGTCCGCCCAATAAAACTGGTGGTTGTAGAGTTGTTCGAGCCATTCACTGGCCTCCTGGCCAGCCGGGGTGGTTGCAAGGGCGAAACGCAGCAACATCATGGTCAGCCAACGTCCTGTGTGGCCGCTGGGAGAGGCGGTGACCGTGTACCCCGCTTCGGCCAGCTGGCTGGTCAGCTGATGGACGTCGGGCAGACCAAAGGTCAGGTGTTCCGCCAGATAATAGTGGCGGAGGCCGCTTGTCCGCAAGATATAGGTGTCCAGGATCTGCTCGGCTTCCACATTGAGCGGGCTGGCGAAGGGGCCTGTGACCAGCACATACTTTGCGGCGACTCGGGTCAGCTCGCGCACAAATGCAGTGCGCTTCTCTGGCGGGATGTGTTCCAGGGTGTCAACTGCCATGACCACGTCGAAGCTCTGGTCCGCAAACGGCAGGGCTGCTCCACTGCCCTGGACCTGGGTCGCTTCGTCCTGCCGAAGATTGGCCACCACGATCGCATGTTCAGGGAGGAAGTGGCGGGTCAGATGGACGCCGCCCACATCCAAAATTTGCAGCTGCGGTTGCCGCAGGGCCGCGGCCAGCTGTGCTATCACAATTTGGACATCCCGGTGACGTTGGTACTGGTCGAACGGGAAGTGCAGGCCAGGGGCAGCGGGCAACTGCCGCAGCAGGTCAAGGGTTTCCAGGGTGGAGTGCATGGTAGGCAAGAGACCAGCCTGCATCTGGGTGGCAGCATCTGTCGGAGCCGCCACCCAGATGCTGTGTTTATCGTCGTCGATCCCCGCGTCGATCTCCGCCGCGATCTCCGCGGCGGTCTCCCCCGCGGTCTCCCCCACGGTCTCCCCCACGGTCTCCCCCGCGGTCTCCCCCACGGTCTCCCCCGCGGTCTCCCCCGCGGTCTCCCCCACGTGCGGGCCGTGCCCCGCGGTCGCGGCTGCGGGCTTCTTCGACACTCCAGCCCTCCAGCACTGCCTGTCGGCTCATCCGCACCTTGCCGCCCGGGTCCACGTCGATCACCATCGCCGTCAATTCATCGCCCAGGTTGGCGATGTCCTCGACTTTGTCGACACGGTAGTCGGCCAGCTGGCTGATGTGCACCATGCCGTCGATGCCGGGCATGATGTTCACAAAAGCCCCGTAGGGTTCCACACGTACAACGGTTCCCGTGTAGATTTTTCCGACCTCGATATCTTCGGTCATCCGCTGCACTTCGGCGAGTGCGCGTTCTGCGCTCAGCCCTTCGCCGGAGATATAGACGGTGCCGTCTTCTTCGATATCGATTTTGACGCCATAATTTTCCTGCAAACCGCGCACGGTTTTGCCGCCGGGCCCAATCAATTTTCCGATCTTTTCTGGGTCGATCCGGTGGGTCAAGATTCGTGGGGCATATTCACTCAGACTTTCGCGTGTCTCTGGCAGCACCGCAAGCATCTTCTCCATGATATATAGGCGTCCTACGCGCGCCTGGTCGAGCGCCCGGCGCAAGATCTCGAAGTCCAACCCTTTGATCTTGAGATCCATCTGCAGCGCTGTGATGCCGTGTGCTGTGCCTGCAACCTTGAAGTCCATATCGCCCAGAGCATCTTCCATGCCCTGGATGTCGCTGAGCACCTGGTATTCTCCGCTCTGCATATCCTGAATCAACCCCATGGCAATTCCGGCCACCGGTGCCGTAATCGGGACGCCGGCGTCCATCAGCGCCAGGGTGCTGCCGCAGACCGACCCCATGCTGGTCGAGCCGTTGGAGCTGAGCACTTCGCTGACCAGACGGAGCGTGTAGGGGAACGCTTCTGGGATCACCGGAACCAATGCCCGTTCGGCCAGCGCGCCATGGCCGATCTCGCGGCGTTTGGGGCCGCGCATCGGGGTTGCTTCGCCTGTGCTGAAGGGGGGGAAGTTGTAGTGGTGCATGTAGCGTTTTTCTTCGCCGGGCAGCAACGAGTCCAGCCGCTGGGCGTCGCCTGGGGTGCCCAGCGTTGCAATCGTCAGCACATGGGTTTCTCCGCGCATGAAGAGGCCGGAGCCATGGACACGCGGCAGATTGCCAACTTGCACGCTGATGGGGCGGATCTGGGTCGTGGTGCGCCCGTCGGGGCGGATTCCGTTCTCCAGGATGCGCCGTCGCGTGATTTTTTTGAGGGTGGCCTCATAGGAATCCCCGACATCCAGCGCTGCGACGGTGCCGTCGGTGATCCGCTGGGCAAATGTCGCCCGGAGGTCGGCCTGGATCGCATCGAGCCCGCTGTTGAGTTCTACCTTGCCCAGCCCCTGTGCCAACAGGGCCGCGATCCGAGAGGCAACCAGGGTGTCGACTTCTGCCTGCACCTCGGCTGCGGGCAGGAAAATGGAGGGGAGGGACTTGGGCTTGCCCAGCGCAGCGCGCAGTTCCTGGATAGTTGCGATAACCTTGCGGTTGGTTTCGTGGGCCAGGTGGAGGGCGTCCAGCACCAGGTCTTCGGGCAGTTCATTGGCGCCCGCCTCGACCATGAGAATATTGTCTTCGGTGCCGGCTGCCACCAGGCTGAGCCCGCTGGCCTCCATCTGTGCGGCGGTGGGGTTGACCACAAATTCGCCGTCGACAAACCCGATCGTCGTGCCGGCAATTGGGCCATTCCACGGGATGTCGCTGATCGCCAATGCTGCTGACCCTGCGATGATTGCCAGCGGATCCATCAGGTTCTGGCCGTCGGTCGCGATGGCTGTCACGATCACCTGTACTTCGTTGCGCATGCCTTTGGGAAAGAGCGGGCGCAGCGGGCGGTCGACCAGGCGGGACATCAGAATGGCTTGCTCGCTGGGTTTGCCTTCACGCCGGAAGAAACTGCCTGGAATTCGACCGGCAGCATAGAGCCGTTCTTCAAATTCCACGGTCAGCGGGAAGAAATTCAGGCCAGGACGCACATCTTTGCTCATCACAGCAGTGGCCAGCAACACCGTGTCGCCGTAACGAACTGTCACCGCACCGCCAGCCTGTGGAGCGAGCAGGCCCGCCTCGATCGCCAGGGTTCTGCCCCCAACTTCCACACTGAAAAGCTGAGTGCCTTGAAACATTTGCATAGTCAATTTCCTCTTGGAACAAACTTGAAAAAGCCGGACAACTCCCGTGTTGAGACGGTACGCCGGCTGCATCCTACGACGACCGAACAGGTTGTCAGACGCAGGTTTCCAGAAAAGTACAGAGGCAAGGTACGGAACTGGAGAGTGCATCCAAAACAACATTGCTTTGGGTGCACTCTCCAATACCGAACCTCGCAGTCAACCCAGCCCGGCCGGTACTCCTTTTGTGCAATCTGCGTTGCAACAGGCTGTGGCAGCTCTTTTGACAACCTCTGTTTCTCTTGGCTCTGTTTCTCTTGGCTCTGTTGTTTTTGTGTTGGACGGCCCAGCACAAAGAGCAATTTTTTCCGCAGAGCTTTCTACAAGTGGCTACAAAAAAGGGCGAGTGGCCCTTTGGCTCGCCCCTTGCTGTCTACTTACGCAACCCCAAACGCTGGATCAGCTGCTGGTAGCGTTGGGCATCTTTGCGTTTCAGGTACGCGAGATGGCGTCTGCGCTGGCCAACCAGCTTGAGCAATCCCCGGCGCGAGCCTTCATCATGTTTGTGTTTGTTGAGATGTTCGATCAACGAATTGATGCGGGTCGTCAACAACGCAACCTGAACTTCGGGTGAGCCGGTGTCGTGTTCGCTCAACCGATATTCTTCGATCAGTTGAGCTTTTTGTGGCTTGGCAATACTCATCGGTACTCCTTCGTGAACGTATAAGAGCAACTTTTTCGGAAGTCTAACTACTTTGCGTCTGGCTGCTCTGCATCCACAGTTTTTGGGCCTTCAACCTGGCCGTGAAAACAGAGCAAATGAGCCGAAACACCGCTGTACCGGGCGCATGATTCAGCGCATCTTATCCAGACAGTATACGACACCTGTCTGTTGTATGCCAAATTTTCCTTTCCGTTTAGAAGCATGGGGTGGGGCCTGGGCCCAAAGGCCCCGCTGAATTGACAGCAACGTGTCCTGCGGCTATACTGGGGGCAGGGTTTATGAGATGTAAAGGATAAAATAACCATGAGCACGACTTCGCCTGCCCCTTCGCCCTCTCGTGCTGCCTCCCCCCCTTTTCAACCTGAATGGCGTACCCTCTCTTTTTGGCGTGAAAACTATGAATTTATTTTGGCTGTTGTGACGCTGGCCTCTCTCTTGGCGGGGTGGCTCGGTGGAGAGGTGAGCGAACAGCTGCCGGGGTGGTCTGTTACTTTGCTGGCACTGGTCGCTTTTGCTGCTGGCGGCTATGCAGGGCTGATCGGGGCCGGGGAACAGGCGCGCCGGGGAAAATTTGACGTGGATTTTTTGATGCTGGCGGCGGCGTTGGGGGCGGCGCTGATCGGTGAGTGGACAGAAGGGGCGCTGCTGCTTTTTTTGTTTACGTTGAGCGGGGCGTTGGAAACCTTTGCGATGGGACGCACGCGCAAAGCAATCGAGGCGTTGGGCAAGCTGCGTCCGGAGACTGCTTTGGTGCGGCGCAGCGATGGGGTCGAGGAAGAAGTGCCGGTCGAACAGCTGCTTCCGGGCGACGTCGTGCTGGTCAAGCCCGGCGATCGTCTGCCGGTGGATGGGTTGGTGATCGGTGGAAGCAGCAGCGTGGACCAAAGCACGATCACAGGCGAAAGTGTGCCGGTGAGCAAATTTCCTGGCGAACAGGTCTTTGCTGGCACCATCAACGGCAGTGGCGCGCTGGCTGTCAAGATGACCCGGCCGGCCTCGGAGAGCACGCTCAGCCGGGTCATTGCCCTGGTCGCAGACGCGCGCGAGGATGCGACCCCGACCCAGCAATTTATCGATCGCTTCAGCCAGCCGTACACCTACACGGTGATCGGCGCGACGGTGCTGGCGATTGTCGTCCCGCTGTTTTGGATGGAGGAACCCTTTGCGGTCACGCTCTATCGGGCCATGACCCTGCTCGTCGTGGCCAGCCCATGTGCCTTGATCATCAGCACGCCAGCCAGCGCCTTGAGCGCGATCGCAGCGGCGGCCCGTTACGGTGTCCTCTTCAAAGGAGGGGCCTATCTGGAATTGCTTGGCAAGACGGATGCTGTGGTGTTCGACAAGACCGGCACGCTGACGATGGGCCGGACCGTGGTGACCAATCTGCATCCTCTGACCAACCATACCGCTGAAAATCTGCTGAGGATGGCGGCCAGCGCCGAGACGTTGAGCGAGCATCACATTGCCAAGGCGGTGATCGAGAAAGCGCGCATGTTGGGCCTGCAGCTGGAAAAGCCGATTGGGTTCACCGCCATTCCAGGAGAGGGGATCACAGCCCAGTTTGCCCGCCCTACCCATACCGAGACGATCTACATCGGCAATGACCGCCTCTTTCTGAACCATGCGATGGAACTCTCCCCGGCGATCCGGATGATCGGGGCTACCCTGCAGCGGCAGGGCAAAACCGTGATGTTGGTGGTGCGGCGCAGCAGAGTGGAAGACACGTTGGGGGCCGATCGAGACTGGGAAGTGATGGGCTACATTGCGGTCGCCGATGTGCTGCGCACTGAAGCCGCTGAGTCGGTCCGTCGGCTGCGCGCCAACGGAATCCAGCGGGTGGCCATGATGACTGGCGACAACCAGGCCGCCGCAGACTACATTGCCAGACAAGCCGGGATCGACGAGGTGTATGCCAACTTGCTGCCCGAACACAAACTGGAGCTGGTGAAAAAACTGCGCGAGCAACACACGGTCGCCATGATCGGCGACGGCGTCAACGACGCGCCGGCGCTGGCAACGGCGCAGGTTGGGATCGCTATGGGCGCAGGGGGCACCGATGTGGCCTTGGAGACAGCCGATGTGGTGCTGATGTCCAGCGATCTGGGACGGCTCCCCTTCACACTGCAGCTGAGCCGGAAAGCCAACCAAATCATCCGCCAAAATGTCATTTTTTCGATCGGTGTGATCGTGTTGTTGGTGCTCTCGACCATTTTGGCCCCGATTGTCTGGCCCGGGTTTCTGCTGCCTCTGCCTCTAGGCGTTGTCGGCCACGAAGGCAGCACCCTGGTTGTGGTTCTCAACGGTCTGCGTATGCTCCGTCTGCGCCCACACTGAGGGCCGGCAGGGGAGTTCTCCCCTGCCGGCGGCCGAGCAGACCATCTTTACTTTGCCCGATGGACAAAGGTGCCAGNNNCTACCTCCCGGCTGCTGAAAGAGGGAAGGCCTGTTTTGGTCCAAAGCGGGTTGGCCGCTGACTGGGTATAGAGGCCACGGCTGGTCGCCAGGTACAGCTGGCCGGAGGGGGTTTCGGTGACAGCGTGCAGCACCCCGCTTGCATAGTCCGTAAAGTCGATCAGCCCTTGGTTGAGGGGCTGCCAGCGGACACCAAAATCGGTGGTCGTCCAGACCCCCTGCGCAGAAACGACCCAGATCTGCCCAGCCTGGCTGGGATGGGCGACGATCTGGCTGGGATCGATCAGCGGTGCACAGCTCCCCTCCGCCGGGCACGCGCCGGGGTCCGCTGACGGTGTGAGATTGGCCCAGGTCATCCCCTGGTCACCGGAAAAGGCGACGACTCCTGTGCCCTGCGTGTCCACCCCGATCGCATAGATCTGATTCCAGTGCGGAGTTGCTGGGGATGGGGCATCGACCCGGGATGCGGCAGACATCGCCACCACCCGATAGTTGCTCCACAGCTGTGCGGGTGAATTGTCGCGCTGTTCCTGCCAGGTGATCCCACCGTCGCTGCTCAGGTACAACATCGTGCAGTCTGCGGCAAAGAGCCGATTGGGGTTCGTCGGATCGATCAGCAGCGGGCGCAGGTTGATGGCTGTCAACAGCTCTGACCAGGTTATGCCGCCGTTTTGTGAGCGATAGAAGGGTTGGTTGGCGGCCATCGGGTCGGCACAGTCGGCCCCTTGCCCGCTGTACAGAACATTCGGGTCGGCGCTGCTCATCAAAAAATTGTCGATCGGGGTCACCGAACGCACCTGCTGCCAGACCCGCCCATTGTCGTCGGTGCGAAAGAGCGCGTCGTTGGCGGTGACCGCATAGATCGTCGGGCTGGAACGCTCCCCGATCACCTTGTCGATGCGATGCCGGTAGATGGTGGCCTGCCCTTCGGCCAGGCTCTCTGCTCGCGGCAGCGCCGTCGGCACCGGCGGCGGCGCTGGTGGCCGCGGGGGATGCGGGGTAGGAATTGTCCCGGGAAGTGTGCTGTTGAACGCAGCGACCGCTGCAGCGCGCGGGGCAGACCACAGATCGCCGATTCGGCTGTTGGCTGCTGCTGGCAATGCTGGCAGCAGCAGCAGCACCGGCAGCAGAATACGTAGAGAGAAGCGCATGAGAATCCTCCTGTGAGAGCGGGTGCATAAAATTTTCAGGACACTCTGCACATCCCACGGCATCGGCGCCAACCCGTGAACCCCGTACAGAACCTTCATACTCAAAAAGACGCCGGAAACAACCGAAAAGTGACGGTTGGTTTTGGATTCCTCGGGCCGGCGGTTGCTGCGTGCGCAGGAACCCGGGGCGTTTGACAAAGAACGGCGATACTTCTACTATGCACGACGACGATGCACGACAGCCTGGCTGAAAAGAGCCCGGTGTTCAACGATCAGGAAATTAGATGCGATGACCTTACGCAAAATTGTTACCGTCAACGACCCCAACCATGAGGTGCTGCTGCAACGTGCCCAGCAAGTCCAGAATTTTGGCCCTGCACTTCACGCCCTGCTCGACGATATGGTGGAGACCATGCGGGCTGCACCGGGAGTTGGCCTGGCCGCCCCGCAGATAGGCGTTGCCCAACGTGTCGTCGTGATCGAATACCCAGAAGATGAAGATGACCCGGAACAGACGCTGCGTTTGTACGAGATCGTCAACCCGGAGATTCTCAAAAAACGGGGAGCCGAGGTGGGGCAGGAAGGCTGTCTGAGCATGCCAGGGCTTCTTGCCGACGTTGCGCGCGCAACTCAGATTGTGGTCCGGGCGCAGGACCGCAATGGCCACGAAATTCGGATCAAGGCGTATGACTGGCTGGCCCGCATCTTCCAACACGAGATCGACCATCTGCAAGGTGTGCTGATGACAGACCGGGCAGAAGCTGTCTTCGTGATGAAGATGGGCCCCGACGGCGAACTCACGGCCGTGCCGCTGGATCCGTCAGCCGGTGTCAGCTGAACAACAACGCGGTCATCGAGTGGACAGCTGTTTGCTGCGCGGGCCGGCACAAAGAGCTCCTCGACAGGGGCGGCCACAAACGGACTCCCTGTCGGAGCAGGGCGATCAGGGGGCTGCCGGTGCTGCCACGACCGGCACATCGCCCGGCACATTTGCGACCAGCTGCCCAAAAATCCAGGCGCCATTGTCCAGCACATACCAGCTCCCGTCGGCAAGCTGCCCGACGACCGTCAGTTCCTGGCCCTCGACCGCAGCGCCGACGACCGGAAAGTCTGTGGCCGGGCCTTGGCGCAGGTTGG
>JAPLGY010000109.1 GCA_026389955.1 Caldilinea sp.
GCCGACCTCGCCGATCTCCCCGCCCAGGCTGACCGTCACCCCAGCCGGTTCCACCCCCCGGATGTACTGGGTGATCTCCGCCGAACGAGTATAGTTGTGGAATTGCTGTTCGTCCAACGTCGGCGGCTCCAGCGTGACCAGCGTGCTCGTGTCGATGTCGATGTTCCAAAAACCAGCCGGAATGGCTTCCCGAATCAGGTCTTTGACCTCCTGGATTGCCCCCTCTGGGTTGGTTTTGTATTTGGCAGCCTTGACTTGAAAGTGGTCGCCCTGAATAAAAAGCGGATGGAAATACCCTTCCCGGATCGCCGCAGCGATCACCATCGCGCTGTACTCGGCGGGCGGCAGTTCGCAGTAGCTCATTTCGCTGCGCGCAATCTCAAAAATGATCGCCCCAGCCCGGGTTTTCTTGGCCGCCCGCAGCGCCGCCCGCACCGTATCGTAGGCGGTAAACCGGATGTTCATGGCCGGCACGGTGCAGTCTTGCCACCGGTCGCTCCCGCGCGCAAGATAAAATTCATGGATGCTGGCCGGGCGCGCGCCCAACACCTGCCCGATCTCCCAGATCATCCACCGGGCGTAGGCTTTCACCGCCTCCGTGCCAAAGGTCGCAGAACGTGCCAGCCGGTCGATCCCTTGGGCCTGCAAGCTGGCCAGATCCACCACCTCGACCCGATCTCCCCGGACGACGACGGAACGCTTCAGATCCTGCCGCAGTTCATAGGTGCTTTCGTAAATCATCGTGGTTTTCCTTTGCTTTGTCCGATCCTGGCAGGGCAGAGCCGCTCCCGGGCTCGCCCCACGGCTTTAGTAGAGGAACATCGGCTTGCCAAGCACATGGCGGACCTTCGGCCGATATTCGTTGGCATCGTACAGTTCGCTGACGTCGACCCGCTTGATCCCGCTGGTGACCGAACTCATCGGAATATGGGTGTAGGTGCCGTCGCGCAGCGCCACCATCCGCCCGCTGACCCCGCTGGCAAGCAGGGAGACCGCCAGATTGGCGTAGTTCACACCGACCATCAGGTCGAGCGCATCCGGCGCCCCCGAACGCATCAGATAAGAGACCTGCTGGTAGATGATGTCTTCGCCCGTCAGTTTCTTGAGCGCTTCCCCGGTCAGCTGGCCAATGCCCCCCAGCTTCTTGTGCCCGTAGGCGTCTGCCTCGCCGTACTCGACCACCTGCCCTCCCAGAAAGTGCGCCCCTTCGCTGATCGTGACCATCGCATAGTTGCTGGGATTGGTCTTTTTGTCCTGCAAAACCAGCTTGGCCAGCTTCTCGACATCGAACGGCACCTCAGAAATCAACGCCCGGTCCACACTGGCCAGATACGAGCTGATCAGGCTGGTCTCCCCGCTGTTGCGGCCAAAAAGTTCGATCACGGCAATGCGCTCGTGCGAGCCAGTGCTGGTGCGCAGCTGGTGAATAAACTGGACGCTGCGGGTGACTGCCGTGCCAAAACCGATGCAGTAGTCGGTCCCATAGACATCGTTGTCCATCGTCTTGGGGATCGCCACGACCGGAAACCCTTCGCGGTGCAGCCGCTCTCCAAAGCTGAGCGTGTCGTCGCCGCCGATCGGAATCAGCCGCTCGATGCCCAAAAATTCCAGGTTGCGCAGCACATGCGGCGTGAAATCCAGCGGGGTCTTGTCGTTCGACTCTGGCTGTTGCGGGTCGCGCAAAAAGGCAGGAACATCCTTGGGTTTGACCTTGGCCGGGTTGGTTCGGCTGGTGTGCAAAAAAGTCCCGCCGGTGCGGTCAATCGTGCGGACCTTGTTTTTGTCCAGCTTCAGAAAACAAGCGTCGTAAGTGCTGGGGTCGCTGCTGTTCAAATTGAGCAACCCCCCCCACCCACGCCGAATGCCGATCACCTCATGCCCCTCCTCAACAGCCCGATCCACCGCTGCCTTGATACAGGGATTCAGACCTGGTACGTCTCCACCGCCCGTCAGAATGCCAATTTTCATCGTTTGTCTCCCGTTTTCAGTTGAATCATTTCAAGTATTCCATCAACACAGGCCCATCCGATCCACTCCGACCGCCTCGATCAGGGCTCCCGGCTGCATCCTCGCAGCCAGAATGGCTTGCACACGACCGACTGATGGCCCTGCAGTGATTTC
Source organism: Caldilinea sp. (assembly GCA_026389955.1). Next base: position 2,122 of record JAPLGY010000109.1, read on the forward strand.
ACTGCGCAGAGAATCTGTATTCAATACTCCAGTATACCACAGCACACGCCCCCGACAGCACACGCCCGACAGCGCACACGTTTGGAATGCCCGGCTCAGACTCAGTCCCCGCCAGCTTGCCGATGGTAGTGCGGACCGGGCTGGGCCAGCAACCGGGCAATCGAACGCAGCTCCATCCACCATTGCTCTTGGGGCCGCTCATGTTTGGCGTCGTAGCGCCGCAGGACTTCTTCCAGCGGGCTCATCTGGTACTGGCTGCCCGACAGACCGACGCAAAACACGCCGTCGCGGCCCGCCAAGGCCTCTTCTTCCAGAAAATTCACGCTGCGATGGGCGTACCGAGTCGCCAAAATCCGGTCGAAAGGCGAGGGATCCCCCCCTTGCTGCAGATGGCCCAACACCGAGGTGCGCACCTCGTACTGCTCGCCCCCCTCAGCCTCAAAAAGGCTGGACATAAAAAACGTCGTGTAGAGCGGATGGCACTTTTCGTTGCGCACCATGACCCCCAGCCGCTTGCCCTGTTTGAAGCCGGCGTTGAGCATCTGCACATCCTCATATAAATTCTGCAAGGTCACCCCATCTTCGTGCAGGTAGGCGCGCTCAGCCCCCGTCGCCAACATGCTCATCAACGCCAGATAGCCACAATACTTGCCCATCACTTCGACCACAAAACAACGCCGCGAGGCCACTGCCGACTGCTTGATTTTGTTGATCGCCTAAAAATCTTTGCCGCTCGGCACGTGCCGGTTGGTCCCCAGCTCAGACCCGCCGCGCGACGCCCAGGGGTCAACGTCCATCCAGCCAAACGAACGCAGATCCTCTTGGATCAAGCCCAGAAAGCTGTTGTTGACCCCCAACACATGGTGCCCATGGTCGAGCGCAATCCGGACCGCCGCCCGCACTGCGGTGTTCATCCCAGGGGCAGGAGCGCTGGCCGTCAGGACAGCCAATGTCAGCCGACGCTGCTCAGGACGGGGCGCATGGGGCAACGCACGCACCAACGTGCGCAACACCTGAAATGCTTCCTCAAAACCAGGCCCACGCAGCGCCATCGCCTCGGCAAAGCGACGTTCCTGGATCGCCGCATTGATCGCATGGGTGCGCTCGACACACGCCATCAGCGGCAGCCGCACCACCCGATTTCCTTTCATCCCAATCAGCTGCGGGACAGAATCGCCGCTGGCACCGAGAAGTTCCTCGACCGCAGCAACCCCCACCAGCGTGCTCATCGTCCGGTCGTAGGCACTCGGTGCCCCCCCCCGCTGCACATGGCCCAGAATCGTCGCACGCACCTCCTCATGCAGCCGCTCTTCCAAGACCTGGCGCACATACTCGGCCGAAATCTCGTTGCCGTGCCGGTCGATCGCCCCCTCCGCCACAATCACAATGCTGTCGCGACGGCCCGCGCTGCGCCCAGCCTGCAGCACCTCACACATCTTGTCTTCCCAGTTCTCCACATCGGGCGGGCTCTCTGGGATCAACACCCAGTCCGCCCCCG
>JAPLGY010000680.1 GCA_026389955.1 Caldilinea sp.
TGGGGATTGTGCTGTCGTTGGTGCTGAGTTCCTGTTCCAGCGGGGTGTTTCAGGGGGAGCGCGGTGCCCAGAAGGCAGCGTTGGAGGCGATGTCCAAGCCGCCGCTGGAGCCGGTGGATGCGCGGCATCGTCCGCTGCCAGGGCCTGACACGCCCCTGTACAACCCACCGGCACCGCCGATCCAGCCATTTTCGGTCAGCCGTACGCTCTTTCCGCAGCTGGCGGCCAGCAGTGGGGTGGGGGCGCTGTTGGTGGCGCCGCTCTCTGCCGAGGCGACACCGCTGGCCGCCCCGATCGGGCCGGCATTTAACTGGAGCCAGACGGAGAACTTTTTGGTGCTGGGCACCGACCATCGTCCGGGCTGGTCCAGCTGGCGGACCGACGTCATGATGGTGGTGGGGATCGACCGGGCCAATGCGCGTGCGGCGGTTTTCAGCATTCCGCGCGATCTCTACGTGCAAATTCCAGGGTATGGGTGGGGGCGCATCAATCAGGTCGACAACATTGGGGAGAAGGCCAGCCCGGGAGGAGGTGGGCCTGCGTTGGTTTCTCAGGTATTGGCCAATACGCTGGGGATCTCGACCCGCCACTGGGTGCGGGTGCGGATGGATGGGTTTGTGGATCTGGTCGATGCGGTAGGTGGGGTCACGGTTCATCTGGACTGTGCCTTTTTCGAGCCGATCTACGACCTGACTGCTGACCAGTGGGACTACTTTGCGTTGCCACCTGGGGATATCTGGCTGGACGGCGAGTCGGCCTATTGGTTTGTGCGGCTGCGCTACCGTGAGAGCGACATCGGGCGCAACCAGCGTCAGCGTGAGTTTTTGTGGGGGTTGCGCAACCAGGTTGTGCGGACGAACCTGGTTGCCAACTTTCTGCCCCTGTACAACGCTTTCCAAAACATGGTGACCACTGACCTCAACCCGATCGAGATCGTCGACTTGCTGGCTTGGGGAATTCGTCTGGAACCCAGCAATGTGCGGGCCAGCGGGCTGACGCTGGCCGACCTGCAGAACTACACGACGCCGCAGGGGGCCATGGTGCTGCGCATTGCCGACTCGGAGCGGGTGCGCAGCATTGTAGAGGGCATCTGGGGTGCGCCGGCGCTGGCCGACTCCTACCGCAGAGATGTCGCCCAGTGTCCGGCGTTGCCGGCCGGGGTCACCTTTGTGACCGATCTGCCGGACGGCCCTGCTGGGCAGGGGGTGTCGTTGAATGTGCCGCCCCCTGCCGCAGCCCCGCTGGCGGGCGATCCTGTCCAGCCAGCGGCCGAAGCCCAGTCGATCCTCCTGCCGACACCGACGCCGGTGGGCGGGTCTGGAGAAGGATAACCCTACGGCGTGATGGGTGGCTGCCCTGCTCCCTGGACGAAGTGTCAGGTCAGCAGGCCCAGCTCTTCTTGGAGCCGCTCACGGCTGGCCAGCAGCCAGCGTTCCTCTCCAAAAACTTCGAGGGTGAGTGTGCCGTCGAAGCGGAATTGGCGCAGCATGCGCAGCTCATGTTTCAGATCGATGCTGCCCTGGCGTGGGGCGCCGAACGGCTGGTGGCCGTCGCTGGTGCCGTCGTTGTCGCTGAGATGGACGTGGCAGAGCCGGTCGGCCAGTGCGAACAGATACTCGCGCGTCATGCTGCGTGCAGTATGGATGTTGCCGTGGCCGATGTCGAAGGTCAACCTCAGATCGGGCAGCCGGAAGAAAATTTCTCGAAAGTATTTGAGCTGGTGTAGGTTGTTGGGGCTGTTTTTCAGGGTTACCTGCACACCTTGGCTGCTGCCATGTGGGAGCAACAGCGTGTAGGCCTGTCGATAGAATTCGTAGCCCAGTGTCTCTGTGAGATAGGGGGGCCAGCCGACAAAGTGGGTGGTGCAGAAGGGGGCACCGAGCTGGCCGGCGATGTCGAGCGTGCGGCGCAGCTCGTCGAGGGCGGCCTGGCGCACCCAGGGGGATGGGTTGGCAAACGGCAGGTATGGGGCTGCGTGGGCAACCACGCGCAGGTTGTGGTCGATGAGGGCTGCGCGCACGGCGGTCCAGTCGGTGCTCTCCGGCGCAGCTGCCGGGGCCTCGAGGGTCAGATCGAGAAAATCGAACCCCAGCCGTGCAGCCCGCGCGATTTCAGAGAGGAGCGGGGTGCGTGGGTTGTTCATCATGCCAAAGATCATCGGGTCTCCTTGCCGAAACGAATCCAGAAGAACATGCTGCCGGCCAGCGTCAGCTGCCCGGCGGTGGCGAGAAACAGCCCCCAGCCGGGCAGCTGCGGCTGGTGGTAGAGGTCGCCGATCGCCGGCAGCAGCGCCAGGAACTGACAGGCTGGCACAGCAGCGGCTGCGAGGCTGACGGCAGCGATCAGGCCGGCCACGGCCTGGCGGGGCAGCAGGGCCAGCAGCGGGCTGAAGGCCATCGCGGCGAGGCAGAGTGCCAGCGCGACCGCCTGCTGGCGGAACTCGTCGGTCAGCATTCGCTGGGGTGTCCAGGCGGGAGGCAGCAGGTTGAGCGCGCTGGCTGTGGCCAGCCCGAGCAGCAGGCCTTGCAGCGGCCAGCGGTAACGCAGATCGGCTCGAAAGGCGAACAAGCTGGCAGCCAGGCTGTTGGCGATCAGCGGCAGGTAGAACCCTTCACGCCAGAGCACCATGCTGCGTGCCGCGGGCAAAAATTTTACATACTCGCCGAGATCCAACCCGGTGATCACCAGCCCTGCCACCTTGTGGTCGAGCCAGGGGCCAAAATAGCTGGCCAGGCTCAGGGCAAGGAGGATGGGGAGAAACCAGCGCAGCTGCGTGGGACTCACGGATGCCTCCTTGCGTCGGCCATGCGCCGTTGGTGGCGGGCTGCCCCTTCGTCGAAGCGGCGGCGATCCTCCGCGGTGGCCAGCAGCAGCGGGGGAACCGACGTTGGACGGCGTTCGTCGTCGAGTGCTACGTAGACAAAGTAGGCGCTGTTGGTGTGGGTGCGTTCCCCAGTGAGCAGGTGCTCCGCCTCGACATGCAGCTCGACCTCGACGCTGGTGCGCCCCACCCAGGCAATGCGCCCGTGTACCAGGAGCAACCTGCCCAGCAGAACGGGTTGCAGAAAATTGACGCGGTCGACACTGACGGTGACCGCAGGCCGTCGGGCGTGCCGGCTGGCCACGATCCCGCCACATTCGTCGCACAGTTTGAGAATGACGCCGCCATGCACGTTGCCAAGGCTGTTGGAGTGTTCAGGCTGCATGAACATGGTCAGGGTGAGCGCAGAGTCTTCGGGGGAGCGCGGGAGCATCGCCGGCTCGTTGGAGGTCTGGTGCACGTTTTCTCCTCTGGGTGACAGACATGGGCTTCAGCCGAGCAGCTGCGTGTAGGCGACGAGCAGTTGTTCGGCGCTGCGCTGCCAGGTGAACTGAGCGGCATGGAGCAGGCCGGCCTGGCGCAGCCTGGCACGGAGGGCCGGGTCTGTGGCCAGCTGGACAAGGCCTTGGGCGATCGCATCGACCTCTTCAGCATCTACGTAGAAGGCGCCAGGCCCGCCGGCTTCCGGCAGAGAGGAATTGTTGCCGGCGAGGACGGGGGTGCCGCAGGCGAGCGCTTCGACGATCGGAAGGCCGAACCCTTCGTAGAGAGAGGGGTAGGCAAAAAATTCGGCGGCGCTGTAGAGGGCAGGCAGGTCGGTGTCGGCGACAAAGCCGGTAAAATGGACATGTTCGTGTAGTTTTAGATCGCTGACGCGTTGATAGATGGCCTCATAGAGCCAGCCTTGGCCGCCGCCGATGACCAGCCGGTGCGGCAGTCTGCCCTGGTGGCGGGCCTGGTGGAAGGCTTCGATGAGCCGCACAAAATTTTTGCGTGGCTCGAGGCGGCTGAGTGCCAGCAGAAACGGGCGTTCGCCGATCGCATACCGCTGGCGTACTGCTGTGAGGTGGGCGGGGTCTGTGACCGGCTGGAAACGGCTGTGGTCGACTGCGCCGTGGACGACAGAAATCTGTTCGGGGGGGACCTGCCACTGTTCGTGCAGGTCGCGGGCGGTGTGGTGGCTATCTGCCACGATTGCGTCGGCGCGGTGCACGCTGCGTGGCACCACGCGGTTCAGATAGTGGTGCAGGGAAGGCATGGCGGCGTCGGGGTAGAAGAGGAAGGCCAGGTCGTGGACGGTGAGCAACTTGCGGCGGGCGCGGGTCGGTGCCAGCACAAAATCGGTTGCATGGAAGAGATCGAGCGGGCCGCCGGTGAACCATTCGACGAGGGGCAGCGGCAGGTTAAGGCGGTGCCAGACGCGCACAAGGGTGCGCTCGTCGATCGGGGTGGCGTGCAAAGGGAGCGGAGCGGCCCGGCGTGCTGCCGGGTCGGCTGGGCCCGCCACAAAGAGGCGCAGATCCAGGTCAGGGCGCAGGGCGATCAGCGCGTCGATCTGGCCGCGCACAATGCGTCCGATGCCAGCCTGCTGGCGGACGGCTGGGGTATAGTCGACGGCGATAGTGGTCAAACTGGCGCCTCAGCGTTGGGTGCGGAAGGTCCACAGTCGGTTGGCGGTAAAATTCCAGAAGAGAACGACGCCGATCGCGGTGGCCAGAGCAAAGTTATTGCTGATCACGTGGGCAAGGGTGGGGTCGGCGATCAGGCGTTCCCAGAAGCGATCGAGCAGATGGCTGACCGACCAGAAGACACCGAAATTGATGGCCAGCCCGACGACGCTGACCAGGGCAAATTGGCCGAGCTGGGCGCTTGCCCGACGGCTGCGACTTTCGGGGAAAGTCCAGCGGCGGTTGAGCTGGAAATTTTGGATCACTGCTGTAACAAACCCTACCGAATTGGCGATGCGCGGGTCAAAGTGCAGGCCGAGCAAGAGGAGATTGAACAGCGTCAGGTGGCTGAGCATGCCGGCGGTGCCGACCAGGGCGAACTTGACGAAGCGTTTGACCTCGCGGCGGTTTGTTTCACTGAGCGAAAGCGATTGGAGTGTACTCAAGCTGAGACCTCGTTTGGCGGTGTATCTGGCAATCTATCTGACTGGGCGGCAAGGACAGCCAGCCACAACACAGTATAGACCAGGTTGCCGCGCACGAAAAGATTGTCGACCAGATTATGAACGGAGAGATGGACGACGATGCCCAGGAGAGCGACAGCGACGGCAGCCCGCCAGCGGCTGGCGGGGGTCGCTGTGCCCTGGGAGCGGGCGTTGCGCCAGCCGTAGACGGCGATTCCAGCCCAAAGTGCCAGCCAGGTGGACAGCCCCAGCAGCCCGGTCTCTCCCAGCAGATTCAGATAAAAATTGTGGGCGTGGCCCAGGGCTTCTTCCCAGCGGGGCAGCCGCACGGTCGGGTAGAGGGCAGCGTAGTTGCCGGCGCCGATGCCCAGCCAGGGGGAGCGCTCCCACATGCGTTGTGCGGCGGTCCAGTGGGCGATGCGTTCGACCACCGAGAAATTTTCGTCCGTCACCGGTTGCGCCAGCACATCGGTCAGCCCCCAGTAGGCGGGCAGGTCAGCCAGTCGCTGAAGCAGGGGTTGGGGAAGGCTGGTTGGGGCTACCGTGCCGAGCAGCAGCAGGGCCA
>JAPLGY010000084.1:0-10984 GCA_026389955.1 Caldilinea sp.
TCGCAGGGGCCGATGGGCCTGAACAGCCACTATTGGATTCAACACAAAAAGAGCAGGTAACTCGGTTCTGCTCCCTTTGCGTGCTCTTCCTGTTCGCCCCCACAGCGTTGCTGCAGAGCAGCCGGCAGAGGCAAGAGAACAACCGGTTTAATAATGCACTTTGCGTTCAAGCTGCTTGGCCTGTTCGATCCAATCTTGAACTTCTTCAAGCCGAGGCAGGCGTTTCACGCCATGTTCGGCCCCCACTTGCGTCAATTTGTTGTAAAGATTTTCAGGGTTGCGGGTGCGCAGCTCAACCACCGTGTCCACGCCAGCATATTCGAGCAGATCTGCATAGACGCTTCCGATCCCTTTGACGCGCGCCAGATCGGCGAAGTTGGTGAGTTTCAGCAGCCGGGCGGCCTCGATCCCCAGGGCAGCAGCCAGTGCAGCCCGCTCTTTTGCAGTGCCGGCAGCAGCCAGCAACTCCTATGAGTCCTTGATGTCTTGTGCGATGAGTTTTTCAGCCGTGTCTGCCTCAATCCCTCGCAATTCACTGACTTTGATCATTTTTGGGCTCCTCTTTGTGTTTCTGTTGCGTTGGTTGGTCTGAAAAAACGGACATGGGCTCGTGTGAATGTGAGGGGCTCATCGTCATGCGCAAGACCCGAGGGGGAACTGTACTGGCGTTGAGTCCAAATGTCTGCCTTCGTCAAAACCTTATCAGACCCTGGGGGAACTGTCAAATCGCCGGGAGGATTCCGAGGCTCCGCGTTCGGCGGCCAAAGGGTCTGCTCGCCGGTCCAGTCGCTCTGGAAACGCAGAAAGGTTTTGGGAAGAGCGACCGCAAGGGCGACCCTGTAGGGACACCCCTTGCGGGTGCCCCGATGACACCCATGACCGACCGCAATCCTGTAGGCGACCCTGTAGGGGCACCCCTTGCGGGTGCCCAGAATGACACCGCGGGTGCCCCCGATGAGACCGCGGTACTGGGGTTTACAACAGCCGCTGTTTAGCGAGCAACTGATGGCAGATGCAGCTTGTACGGCCCTACGGGCGTCGGTTCTGGCGTCGGTGTACCGGCTGGAGCAACGCCGGCCAGCAGCGCTACTGTGCCCACCGATGCCTTGACAAAATTGGTGTAGTAGGTCAAGTTGAAGGCGCTGACCGTGTCATCGGCAGAATGATAATAGGGATTGAAGTCATCTGAAACCGGCCCGTCGTCTTCGATAGCCAGAACACCTGGAAAACCTGCCTCCCAGAACGAAAAAGTGTCACTCATCTCGCTGCCGTCGGCCAAAATTTGGGGAGAGAGCTGGCCTTGCATCCCGTAGTCATTCACGACATCGATGAAGGTGTTGGCGATCGCAGCGTCGGCTGCGTAGCCGGCATGGTGAGTCGGGCGTGTGTGCAACCGTAGAATCGGGTCGTGATCCGAGTCGTAGGCGATCATGTCCATGTTGTAGACGGCAACGATGTCGACCTGGTCGTTCTGAGCTTGCTCAGCAAAATATTCGCTTCCACAAAGTCCCTGTTCTTCGCCCGTAAAAAGAACAAACTGCAGCGTACGCTGGAATGAATACGGGGCCAGGATCCCCGCCATGGCCATGACAGCCGCTGACCCGCTGCCGTTGTCGTCGGCGCCGGGTGCAGCGCCCTCCTCGCTGATGCTGTCGAGATGGGCCGTGACAAGCACAACTTCCTCCGGGATACTGGCCCCAGTTTTTACTGCAACGACATTCCGCCCCACCAGGCCGCATGCGTTCCATGCCTGATAGCGCACATCCAGCCCAGTCTTCTGCAGCGACTCAAAACCAAACTGGGTCGCCTTGCGGACAGGCTCACCGGAGGTGGTCTCGCGGGTCGCAAAGGTATAGGGCTGCCCCCCAATCAAGGCCGGTGTGTCTCCGCTCAGCTGGCTGGCATAGTCCAGCAACGTGTCCGTGTCGACCTGGGCGATCATGGCAGCGACCGTCGGGTTGACAGCAACAGGGAGCCACGCCTGAACAGGCACGATCAGGGTCGACGCAAAAGCGACGACCAGCACAACGACACTCACAGTCCAGCTTTGTGGTCGTGAACCTTCTTTTCTAGACATTCTCTCTCCTTTTGGGGTGGATGTTCCCGGCCAGTACCGTCTCACTGCGTCCGTCTCACTGCGTCCGTCTCACTGCCGCACTCGCCGCGCCGTTTCCCGCGCCGTCTGCAAATCCAGCAGTTCTGCCACTTCATAGCGTCTTGGCAGACCCCCCGCCACCGCACGCGTGCGCACCACAGACGGGAAATACCCCATACGTCCATGCAGATTTGCCAGCAGTACAGCGGCAATAAAATTCAGCGACGGCAGCACGACCAGGATCGACGCCGTCTGCCACTGCTCGGCTGTCAAACCAACCTGATTGACCAGTGCGTCGATCTGGGCGGCAAAGGGCAGTTGTTCGTCAAACTGTGCCGGCACGCTGCGCAGGTCGGCGATCGGCTGACCAGCCAGCTTCTCGATCTGGCCACACTGCGCTTCGGTCAGGGGATGAGAAAAGTTGAGCACAACCATCGTTCAGTTATCCTCCGATTGCATGGCGGCAAAGTCACCCAGGTCAATCCATTTGCCGACCGCAGTGCTCAACAACACCCTGCCCGTACTGTCAGGCAGATCCACAGCAAAAGCGATCCGTACAAAATTGCCAGGATTGACATCTGCGTACAAGCTGCTCAAACCACCGTATTGCCAGCGAGCGTACCCGCTGGCAGTGCCGCGGGTGCTGTACTCGTTGCCTGCCATATCGGTCACCCACGGGTCAATGTTGCGGTCGAAGTAATCTGTGCCACTTTGCAGATTGGTTGCATCGATCACAACGATCAGGTAGCGCCCCATGGCAATATAGGACTCATCGTAGAAATAGACAGCCTTGCGTTTGTGCACTGCAGAAACCTTGAAACGCCAGCCTCCCCCCTCGATTTCTGTCCCGATCGGCACAATGCTGGCGGACGCATCTGTTGTAGATTCCACTGCACTGTCTGCCACCGGAGCCGCTGTGGGTGCCGGCACCGGTGGTATTTCTGCTGCAACTGTCAGATCGGTCGCAGAGGGCGCGTTGTCGACCAAAAATGCTGCAATCCAGGTGTTGTTTGTCAACTGCAGCCAGTCACCAGCCTGATTGCGGGCCTGGACCACCAGCGTTTCCCCTTCTTTCACTTTGCCGACGACCGGATAGCTGGTGCCAGGCCCGCCACGCAGGTTGGCATTGCCGTTGGCAGACGCCGCTTCTGGCGTGCGTGCGGAGGGCTCCTCCAGCAGATTCTCGATCGCTGGGCTGCTGCGCTCTGCCTTGGTCACTTTCCCCAGCGAAACAGATGGGTCACTCACACGCACGCTGACATTCGTCTCGCCCACCGAGATCGTCAGTGTGAAGGTCTTGCCGCCTACGATGATCGGCACCAGATAGTCGTCGTTGGCAGAAGCTGCCATGTTTGTGGAAGCCATCAACACAAAAACGATGACGGATGCAAAGAGAGTACGCATCATGGTGGGGTTCCTGTCTGCAATTTAACAAAGAGCGCTTGTTTCCTCGGCGACCTATATTTATTCAGCGTCTGGTGGCCTGACCTGCGTGCACTGTCACTCATCTCGGGGCCAGCCGTCTACGCACAGCCTCCACCAACTGCTGTCGATCGCCCGATGCCAATGAGGCGGCCTCTCGCCAGTATCTGTCCAATGTTACCACACCGATCTGTTTTTCCTTTGCCAGCCGCTCAATGCGAACTGGCAAGGGGGTATCCGTGATCAGAAAACGCGCAGTGTATGTCCCCAGATACTCGCGGCTGGTTGCTGTCGACAGTTGGTCGATGCCCTGTTTAGGACGCTCCATATGGCCACACTTGATCTCTGCGACACCCACCTGGTTGCCGATACGGATCACCAGGTCCATTTCGATCTGATCGGCAATGCCCTCGGGGCGCACCCCAGCCAATATCTCGTCTACCTCGGGCAGCAGCGCATCATAGACGGCTTTCTCAAATTGTCCCCCCTTGGTCGGGCTGAAACCTTGGCTGTGAAAGCCTGGCAGGTGAGCGTGGAGATACTCCTCCAATGTGATCAGCGCAGGCAACCGCACCTTTTCCTTGAGCCGCAACTTGCCACTGGCCGATGTGTAGCGATAGAGCGCCGCAGGCGAACGTTCACTCTCCAGATAGACGAAATCCCAATCACGCTGCATCGCCAACGCAAAGGCACCCAACATCATCATTTTGGTGCCGCCGGTCAGATTGACAAGCATCGGCTGGTCGGCTGGCGCCACCTCTGCCAGCTGAGCCAGGATCGTCGGCAGTTCGTATGGGTCCATCTCTTCACAAACGGCATTCGGCAGCAACCGCAGCAACCGAGCTGCCACAGAACGTGAACGTTCCGTGCAGGCAGCAGGATCGGCATCGGCTGTTCGCCGACCAGAGAAAGAAGGGTGCTCATGAGCTCTCCGCATACCTCAGCTGACGTCGCCCTTTCTGGTTCATACCACCCGCAAAAACACGGATGATTTTTCCGACAGGAAACCGCTCCTCCAGATTGGCCATGTCACGGCTCGGCAGTTCAATATGTTCTTTGGTCAGCGAGGCATCCTGGCCACAGATCTCGACCACCACACGGTTGGACTCAACACGCACCACCCTGCCCTCCAGATACATTCCTGCCTGGATCTCCTCGATCGACGCTGGATGGCAGAGTTCCGGTTCTTGCCTGGCGGCAGGTTTTGCCACTGATGGGTTCTGCGCAGAGGTGGATTTCCTCTCCGCCCCAGGCTGTGACGCCCCCGCACTCGTTCCACGCTGTGCAGAGGGGACCGAAGACGATTGGCGAGTCGTGTGCTCGGTCATTCGCTCCAAATCGATGTGCAGCGGATCGGGGAGCACAGGCCGCCCCTTGTAGTCGTTTTTCTTGTCGCGTGCACCAGGCCGCTCGATCTGCATGTATTCGGTCAGCCCCTTGTCTGGCCCAGGCCATTCCAACATACGCAACAACATCTGGATGCGTTCAATGTCGCTCAGTCTGTCCTGCTTTGCAGCACCGATCTGACTCCGAATCAGTTTGTCAAAGACCGCAATAAACTCGTCGATCCGGGCGCTGGCTTCGACACTGCCCGCACACCACTGGTCCCCGTCGAAAAGCGCTCGATAGCGACGTTGCCGATCACCCAACATCAAGCCAGCGTCGATTTGAACGGCCCCCATTCCGAACGGTTTCCCCATGCCGAGGCTGTGACGGTATTGTTTGTCCAAGGCTCCAGGCAACCTCAACGCCCACAACAACGCACCCAGTTCTGCATCCGAGAGGTTCTCAAACTCCAGACGCCAGCGAAAGCGGACCCCAGCACGGACTGGCCGAATTTGGGTGTGTTGCGTGTCCTGCTCTTTCTCTCGGCCACGTTCATCCTTCAATCGTTCCGACGCCTCCTGAATGTCCGCCCCTACAATCTTGCCGCGATGCCAGTAGCGCTTGTGCCCCCGAATGACGCTCTTCCGCGGATCGGTGTAGTCCGACAGATCTCTGCGATTCTTCGCACCCGGATCAGGTGTCTGCTGCGTCAAGTAATGCTGAAAGGTGGTCGGTTTGGGGCTGCCCAGAATCTTGGGCACGATCGGCGTCTGGCTCAGCCAGATGTCAGGTTGCCCTGGTTCCAGAAGACCGTCGCCGACCAAGACGCGGCTGGCGTAGGCGCGCGCTTTTCCTTCGCCGGTCGATTTGGTATAGCCAAAAATGGCTTCGGCCAAATCGAGATCGTTTTCACGACGCAGCTGTTCCGGGACAAAGTCGATCGGCGTGTAGGGATAGGGCAGCCGCATCATCATCGTATGTCCAAAGAAGACAAGCTGCCCATGTTCGACAAGATAAAAAATGGGCTGTCCGTCGCGCAACACCCCCTCTTTGCCCAACAGTTTTTCCTGCTCCTGGCTGACCTGATCCTTGTAAACAGCCACCAGATCATCTTGGATCGGCAGCAGCTGAGCATTTAGGTCGGGTGGGTAGACCACCGCTTCGGTGCGTTTTGAATTCATCGCCCCGCTGCGTGCCAGTGCGCCTTGGATCAACCCGGGCGCCTGGTGTGCTGCGGGGCCGAACACACGGGCGCGCTTGATGCGCAAAAACCCGCCGCGCACATCTTGGTATTCATAGGGGCCAGGTTGAAACCAGATCTCCTGGGCATTCTGGCACCCCTGAATCGGTTTGAGGGAAACAGGAATATCGCCGATACGGATACGGGCAAAGGTTGTGCCCTGGATCTCCTGTGCCGGGCGAATGTAATACTTGCCGCGCTCGTCTTCGATATACCCCGCCTTGACCAGCGGCGTGTAGAATTTGGTCGTTTTCCCAGACTGCTGCACCCCTGATCCGTCTGAACGCATCACACGGTCTCGGTATCGGTCACCCTGCGTCGTCGTCTCTCCGACTGAACGATACACCAGCGAATCTCCAGAAACCCACTGCACTTTGCTGTAGCTGACCATTTCCACCAGCTGGCGCAGCATGCCGCGCAGGCTGCTGCCGGGAATGCGGGGCGTCTTGTCGGGGTCGGTGGCAAAGAAATCTGCTTTGTTGCGCACCTGTTGGCGCCAGGGCGCCTTTGCATCTTGTGCCGTCTCCTGGCGGTCGAACTCTTCCGGCGTCAGCGGTGCCCGCACATAGACTGGGGACTCGGTCGTGATCGTGCACTCGATCGAACCGGTGTGACGCTCCGGATAGAAGCGCCCCTGGTCGGGCAGCATCTGCGGGTCGAAAGTCACCACCTTCTCTGGCAACGGCACAAAGTTATACGGTGCCTTGGCTGGCTCTTTGGACGGATTTTTGTGAACTGGCAGGCTCATGGTCTCCCTCCTTCCTGGTTTCCCAACAACAGCTGAACGAGACGGCTCAAGGCGATCAGGGCCTCGCCATCTTCGTTTTCGGTCAGATAGTGGCGTACGCGCAGCCGCAGGGGATACTTTTTCAGCTGTTCTGGGGTCACCCCAATCGGCACTGCATGGCACATTCCTTGGGCACCTTCGCGCATCAGGGTAAAGCCATGGGGTGCAGGTTGGGCTGTGTCCCCCCACAAAATCTGGTCTTCGTCGATGACCGCCTCGGCCGCTTCCTGGCCATCGGTGGCCAGCCGCGCACACCAGCCGTCGTCGCTCCGCCAGACCAACAATTCGCCTGTCGTATCAAACAGTCGGGCCTGCTGGAGGGTAGAGGAACGCAGCACCGGCGAAGACGGTGCAATCCCGGAAGAGGTGTGCAGTCCATCGTCGTCGATACGGCCCCAAATGACTCCATCGTCCGCATGGGCGAGCAAAAAGCGCAGCCCCTGTTGTCTGGCCTGGGCCACCAGCCATTTTGCTGGCTCCGCCACGAAACTGTTGTCTACCGGCACCTGTTGGAGCACATAAGATGGTTGCTTCATGATCGGGTCACCTCCGCACACAAGGCTGCGACATACCGTTCCAGGGCCGCGCGGTCGCTGATGGCCAGCCGGTTGGCAGCCTGGTCGACCGCAATCGAGAGCGGGGGATCTTGGGGTGTTTTGATCTCTGCGCGGACCCCTTTTAACCGCCCTCGTCCGACACTCACGCCCCCTCCCAGCGGCAAGTCGCCCGTCCACAGATCTTTGAGCAGCAAAAGCAGCAGCCCGATCTCAGAATCTCTGGGCGCGCGCAAGAGCAGCTCCACCCTGACCTGGGTGTCCTCTTTGCCAAAGACCGGCTGTTCGTTGAACAGGCCTGTGCCGTGAACGCTGCCGGTCAGACGGTCGATGCGAATCCGATTCTGCACCCGATCGACCGGGTTTGTGATCACCGTTTCTTTGACCACCAGACGGCTGGCTTTGGCCTTCTGCCGATCACCGGTGATTTGGGCCGGGCCAAAGAGATCGTCGAGCATTTCGGAAGCAGGGGCCCCGTTGCCCAGCGTGTCAAGAATACGCTCAGCCCGATGACGCAACGCACCTGCCAGGCTGGTTCCGGAGAGCACAGGCACCCGTCTTCCTCCCGCTCGGGCACTGTGCAGATGCACCGCATCGGGCCCACGATCCTGCTCGCCGAAGCCAGAGCGAATCAACAGAGAGCCGTCCAGAATGCATTCGGCGTGGATGGAGCAAAGGCTGCGCTTGTCTTCCACCCCTTCCAGAGAGACGTTCAACAAAGGAGCGATCTCTGTCCCCTCCACCGTCGGTTGCACTGCTGCCGTGGACTCGCCAGGGTGCTCTGCCGTGAGCCAGGCAATCAGATCTGCCGGTTGTCGGAGGTCGTACCGCTGGACTCGCCACCGCGTCACCCGGCATTCCCCAAAGCCACGGCGCTTGCGCAACCCCAGGGCAATCTCCCCACAAGCCAGACCGTGGAGCGCCAGAGCCAGCAGCTGTGTGATAGGCCCGGCGTCGGAGCCCAGCAGCAGTTCAAAACGAAGTGGAAATGTCAGCCCGGCTTCGAGCAGTTCCAGATCATATTTGTAGCCGCGCGCTGTGCCGTTTTCAAAATCCATCTTGGCCGTGCGCGTCGCCGGATCGATGCGGACACCGTCGCGCAGCTCGACAGTTGGCTTTTCGCCGAGCGCATCTTCGACGATCAACGCGCTCTGGCTGCCGGCGTCGTTGCCCTTTTCTGCCCCGAAAAGCGACTCGATCAGAGCGTCTGTCAGACGGCTGCCAAACCCATGACGGTGCTCCCGCAGATAGCTGCGAAGTGCCCCAGCCAGCGAGGTGCCCGGCAGCAGCGCCCTGCCAGTCACCTCGTCGAGCAGCAGCGGCATGTCCACGACCCCATCGCTGTCGCCGTTGCCCAGATGCGTAGGCGTTTCCAACACCAGGTCCCCCTCGACGATCCAGCGCTCATAGATTTTCCGAGACCTCGTGAGCGGGTGTGTCCTCATCGGTTTCCTCCATCTTCCTTGCGTCGCTCTTTGGCCAGTCTTGCCAACACCCCGTCGACCAGACGAAGCGTATACTCGCGCGCCAGCGCTTCGTTGCCCTGCGCAGCGACCGCGAGATTGGCGCCGATTCGCTTGGAGGCGTTCTGTGCGCCGATCTTGTTCCACACGGTCTCAGGATCTTCCAGAAGATCTTCCAGCCAGTGCAGCAGCCGTTTTTGACCCAACCCAGTGTCAAAATGGGTGCGTTCAAATTGATCTCGAACCACTCGTCGCGTTTTGATGTTGTCGCGCAGATAGCGCTGCAACCGTTCGAGGTCCCCCTCCGGCAGTGCTGCACGGACGATCACACGCAGCCGCGACAGCTGGGCGTTGGAAATGGTCGGCTTGCCCTCGATTTTCATGTCGTAGACCGTCTTGCGCAGTTTGTGAGACAGTTCTTGGCGCAGCATCCGCACAGCCATCTGCGTTGCCAGCGTTTTGGCAGCCCCCTCAGAGAACTGAACCTCCGCTGTTCTACGTTTTGAGCCCACTGACCGGCTGGGAACCTCCATCAGTGTTGGCGCCTGTTGCCAGCCAAAGGCCAGACGCCCAAACCCCTCTGCTCGCCGCTCGCCGATCCCTCGCCATTCCGCAGCAGCAAGTGCCTGCCTGCTCAACAGCTCCTGAGTTCGAAACACAAAGACACTGCCGGCGGCAATGGCCTGCGCCTGGGGGAGCGGCAGCCCCCAGGTCCGGTTGAAACCGCCGACCTCTTCCATTCGCCAGACGCTGCGCTGCGCTGCGTCCCCTGTCTCCTGAACAGGCTCGAGCGCCGCTCCCAGCACTTTCTGCAACGCCGGCCGTATGTCCCAGGTGTAGTTCCCGGTCTCAGGGGCACGGATCAACAGATCGCTGAGCAGGGTCACCACCAAGGTGTCGCCGGGGTAGAGAACGCCGTAGGGGACGGCAGTTTCGCTCCAGGATTTCTGGCTGCTGTCGATGGCTGCCTCCACAGCAACCGAGACACGGCCATAGCCGCTGTTGCTGGACCCCCCGATGTGACGGATCGTCTGCAACAGCGCGGTCAACGGCTCGGTGTCTGCATCGGTATCGACCAGAACCCAACCGGCAAACGTCTGTCCTTCTTCCAGCGCGTCGTATTGAAAAACAGCACCGGCGTCGGTCACCGCGCGCCCTTTCATCCGATCGCGCTGGGTGTGTACATTGACACGGCGCTGCGGGGAGACAAAATTGATCGAGCCCCCCTCGATCCGGCAAAAGAGCTGCGATTCTTTCGCAGCAGCGACAAACTGGACAGTCTCTTCGTTCACCTTGTGCACCGTCTCCAGGGCAAAATCATACAGGCACGACTTCTGGCCCTTGGCGTGGAACAGGGAGCGCGGCGTTGGCAGGGCTCTGACCCCTTCAACATCCACCGCATAGGCGTTCAGGTAGCGGGTATGTCCGTCGAAAAAGAGACGCTGGATCTCTGCATCGCCGGCGTCGAGTGTACGGAGCGCATGTGCCTGCCGATAGGCGGACACCACTGCCCCGCGCACGACACTCCCTGGCACATACGGATACGAGACCCCGCTATTGGGATCCCCGGCAATCCGTTTGGCCAGCAGCGGCTCTTGCAAGGTGATTCGATACGGAATGGCTCTCATGCAGCGACCTCCCTGGCAAATACGCGAAAACAGCGTTGAATCACCTCTGTGCCGTTGCTCTCCAACAAATTTGCCTGCAGCCGTCCACGCCCTCGATTGCGGCCAGTCCCCGCACGCCGCCAGGCCAGCACGCAGGCGGCCAGCAACCCCAGCGTTCGCTCATCGGGGGGCTCCCCAAACTCCAAGGCCGCCTCAAACACCGTTCCCGGCAGAATGACACGGGTCGATCGAAGACTTCCCTTTTCAGGTGCGCCCTCCTCGTTCATAGAGGTTTGACGGCGGATGGCAGTCAGCGACTCCAACACTTCTTCGGCTCGCAGATCTTTTTGGGCCACCGCAGCTTTGACAGCCGTCAACAACGGTTCTGGGAGCCGGCCATCGCCTACGCGCAGCAGGCCGATCTCGGCGTCCGTGCTTCCTGGGGAACCAAACAGCCGCTGGGCGACGGTGTCCCAGCCAGCACTGCGCC
>JAPLGY010000084.1:11028-14221 GCA_026389955.1 Caldilinea sp.
CACGCAGAAAGGGCAGCCCGCTGGCATCGTACTCGACCTCCTGGTCGACAAGGCCGGCGACACCGTCGCCGCGCCCGAAGGTGGCAGCGCTGTAGAGCTGAAATTGAAGTTTATAGAGCGGCATGTTCAGCCTCCACATCCCCGATGGCTGCAATCTGCGGCAGATCGACGAACAAGTCTATCATCTCGATGGCATCAAAGTAGACGCAGCAGTCGCCAACCCAGCCAATTTTCTCGTAGCCCATCTCGTTTGCAGAGTCGGCTTTGGGCAAGGCCTCCAATTGAAACGTATGGAGAAAATCCACAACAGCGCCCTTGCCGCCGCGCAGCGCTTCGCGCAGGGCTTTGACTTTGTTGCGCCGGCCAGACCATGCTCCCTGCTCATCTACGAATGCGTCCAAAATCGCCTTAAAAACAGACCATGTGCGCCAGGGCACAGAAGCAGAGCTGCGCAACAGAACAGGCCGCATGTGAAGACAACCTGACTGTACGGTATACTCGCGCGCTCGGATTTCACCCAACGAGCCGGTGATGCCGCTCATGGCCACATGCCAGTCCAGCGCCGAGCCCTCTATATTCCGTTCAGCAAGCATCTCCTTGGCAGAATGACACAGCTGTTCGCTCAAACGATAGGCGCGTGCGAAGGGATAGTGCGCTTTGACGACGGCGACACCGGCACACGCATGTGCGGGCTTGTGGTCGAAGGCAGGGTCTGTTTGTGTCGCCTCCTCGAAGGCCTCCAGATAACAGACGGCCAGCGACAGCCCGTAGCGGCCGTGGCAGACAAAGGTCACATCATCTCCGCCGAAAACAATCGGGCGCAGCGGAAAATTGCGGCGATGCCGATCCGCCAGATCGGCGTCTGCACGCAAGGCGTCCGCCATCAAGTCCACGACTTTCCGCAGCGCTGTCGTGGCTGCGGCGCCCAGGCGGCGGGAAAAATTGCGTATCGCGTCGATGTAGTCTCGATTCTGGGCCGGTGTGCGGTGGCGTGCGGCAATCGCCTCGACCCGTTTTCCCATCCCGTTGCCGTCGGCGTGCACAACGGCGATATCCCCCTCGTCCCCTTTGAAGCGGCCCAGATCGTCGAAATCGGGCGGAATCCGCCACTTTCCTTGTTTGACCCGGCTCGTGATCGCCTCCAGGCGGGCTTGCCCCTGCAGCCGTCCATCCACCTTGGCATAGATCTCCTGCGATACAGGACGGCCTTCGACGATCTGGGAGGCCACCATCCGAGTTGAGCTGCAGGGCCTGGTCACACCCAGGCCCAACAAAGGCATCGAAGCGTTGCGGTTTTGCTTTTTGCGAGCCAGATCCCCCCCCAATGTCTGACCGACCACCTCTGCCAGGGCCTCTCTCTCCCAGTCAAAACAGCGATGGGCGACCACCAGTTCCAGACCGGGGGCCTCTTTCAGCACACGCCGCGTGAGCCTGCCTGTAAATTCACGTGCCAGTTCCAAAGTGCTGAAAAGAATCACAGTATTGCCGCCACCGGCGTAGAGGACTTCGGCCTCCAGGCTGTGAATGGTGAGGCGGTCATTCAACTCGCCGGTCGCTGCATCGGCCACGTTGTTTTGGGGGGGCAAGGCTGCATACACCCACTGATGGGTCGCCAGTTCCACCAGCTCAGAACCGCCGATGTTTTCTTTCAATCGGTTGCTGCCAAACACATAGCTCTGAATTTGGGCTGTGTCGATGGCTGTCAAAACATATTCCGACATCCTTGCCTCCTGCTAATACGAATCTGTGCCGATAAACCAGTCCGCCAGATGTTCGGAAAACTTTGGCAGATGCTGACGCCCCCAGACACGCACCTTGCCTTCGGCGTCCCACGAACGAACCATCTCCTGCTCGAGCTTCTTCGGATCGTTGGCCATACACACCAGCCCCACACGCGCCTCGTCGCCGGCCAGGTTGCGCGCCCGGACATAGGCCTCGAACAGCTTGAGCTTGCACATCCCGGGGCTGTCATCGGTTGTGCAGGAGATGACGTACAGACGATACCCCTGCATGGCCCCGATGTCCACGTCGTGCTCTGAACCCTGCTGCGGATTTTTCGGGCAAATGTTCATGCCGAGGTCGTGCAGCCGGCTCTCCGGCTGCTGCGCTTGGATTTGGCAGAGATGCGAGTACACATAATGCTCCAGCCATTTGCCGTCCAGCCACCCGCACAGCTGCTTCTCGTTCTTCAGCGATCCGTTCCTGCGTGCGTCGGCCAGGCTCAGCGAGTCGCCCTGGCAGCCAAACACCTCGCGCATTTGAGCGACGACCCTGTGCAAGGAGCTGTCCACAGGGAATGGCACTGTAATTTTGGCAAGATCGCTGTCACTGCGCCACCTATCTTTTTCTTTTCGCACGGCCTGGCGCAGTTTCTCATCGCACCATGTACGCCAGCCCTTTCCGCCTTCCTCAGACTGGTGTGCTTCGGCCAGGGTGATCGACAGATCAGGCAATATCGGTTCGGTGGCGATCTTTGTGTGCAGCTTGAAATCGTGCAGGTCGACGATTGTCTGAATTGAAGGCTGCACGCTGTAGAGCACCGGGTCCGAGCAAAACGGCGGATCGCTGCCGCGCGCAATGTACATCTTGTTCGAGCGGGCGTCCAGGTAGCTCAAGAGCGCAGGGCGGCGGCTGTTGCGTTGGTGTTCCCATACAGCCTGATACGCGTGCACCGACATACTCTTCGTGCCGCCGGTATAATTCAGGCCCACCGTTCCGGAGGGGAGCTGCTGCAACGTGCCATCCAGCTGGCGGCGGACATCGGCCTCGTCTGCCTCTGCGACACAGAGAAATCTTGGCTGTGCCCCCTTTTCGACATCGACCCAGTAGCGGGCCAGATTTCCGGCGATCCGTTCTGTGCCGGTCGAATGCACCAGGTAGAGCTGGCCGCCGGCCCTGAGGAGCAGTTTGGCTGCCACAAAATTCGGCAGCGGATTGGTGCCGATCAACAAAAACAGATGATCGGACCGGTACTGTTCTGGAAGAAGCGATGTTTCAGAATTCATTGAGACAATTCTCCATCTACAAATCTTTTGAGCTTCCACCTGCCCGGCTCCTCCCAGATCCCTGGCGGCCTCCTGGACGATGGGATCTCTTGACAGCGACTCCTCGGCGAAGAGATGTCGGAGGACCCATCTCTTCGCCGGGCCATTCCACTCTAGCAGACCGTTTGTCCCTTCCGCATCCTCACAGG
>JAPLGY010000269.1 GCA_026389955.1 Caldilinea sp.
GGGCGAAGTTCTGCCCCCCGCCTGTTCAGCCAAACTTCATCACCTTGAATGCCTCAAAATACCGCAGACTCCCATCTTCCTGCCGCTCCCCCCAGCTGTCCAACCAACGCTGGCGCGCCCCCTCAGGATCTTTGAACTGCGAACTGTGACAGAGGATCGCCTCTATCTTGGTCGCCAACTCAGCCGTGATCTCCACCCGCAACGAGGGAGCGTCATGGCCATGTATATACAGGTATTTGATTTTATGCGGGTGGTACCCCTCATCCGCCATGTCGGGATAAAACATCGGGTTGTCCGCCGCCGGAAAAATCGCCTCGATCGCCACCAGCCCCGCGTTGCGGTGGTCGGGATGGTTGATGTAGCCATCCCCGACAAAATATCGGTCGGGATGGGTACAGATGATCAGATCAGGACGAATCCGACGAATGGCCTGGGTCACCCGTTTGCGGATTGAACGGTCAGGACGAAGAAAACCATCCTCCTCCCCCATAAAAAGCACCTCTCGAATACCACACAAGCTGGCAGCTTTGCGCTGTTCGATCTGGCGCATGGCAATCAGCTGGTTTCGGGTGATCTCTGGGTTGTGGTTGCCTTTATCGCCGTTCGTCAACACCAGATAGGTCACCTCGATGCCCCAACGGGCCATCTGGATACAGGTCCCACCACAGATAAAATCTGCGTCGTCCGGATGGGCCACAATCACAAGCGCCCGCTGGATATCCGACCAGTCAGGCCCACCGACAGGATTCACACCAGGATTCAGATCAGTCTGCATAGGAATCGATTCTTTTTATAAAAAAAGAACCTCTGCAGACAGAGGTCCTTTTTTTCAGAGTGCTTGGCCGAAGACACAAAGGTCAAACTACTCGGCCTTGCTCAACGCAGAGTAGCCAGGACCTTCCGAGAAAAAGAGCGCGTTGAGCTCGGTCGCGTATTGATACTCGTCGGGAAGGTCCTCCTCAGGCAAGATCGCATCGACCGGGCATTCGGGCACACAGGCACCACAGTCGATACAGGTATCTGGGTCGATGTAGAACCAGGGCCATTCGTCTTCCGGCTGGCCAGGAACAATACATTCTACCGGACAAACCTCAACACAAGCGCCATCGCGAATGCATAGGTCAAAAATCACATGGGTCATGACAAAATCTCCTGAACGTTGGCAATCTATCTTGGGTCGGACATGTTTGAAAAAGACGCTGCAGCCAGCTTTTGAGTGGTCATCGGTCGGTGCTCACAGAGAGCACCTTACGCACACAACTTTTGCTACACCCTGGATTTTAGCGACGTTTGGGCCAAATGTCAACTGAGTTGGCCGACAATCCAAACTCACAGCAGCCTGTTTTACCCCGCAGCAATGGCCCCGAGGGCGTCAATGTCCAGAATCGTAATGCGCTTCCGGCCAATCTCGATGCAGCCCGAAGCCTTGAGATCGTTGAGGACCTGGGTCGCCGTCTCCCGGTAGGTGCCGACGCTCTCCGCCAGATCCTGGTGGGTAAAGCCGGTGATTTCATGGCTGTTCTGTTCCTCGGAAAGCCGAATCAGAATGCTGGCCAGACGCGCCGGGATTCCCTTGAAGGCCATGTTTTCCAGCCGCTCCTCGGCGTCACGCAGCCGGCGCCCTGTCACTTCCAAAATGCGCAGGGCCACCTGCGGTTTGCTGAGAATCAACCGCTCCAGGTCGCTGCGATTCATGACACAGATCAGGCAGTCCTCCACCGCCTCGGCAAATGTGTTTTGCATCTTGGCCCCCAACAGCCCCATCTCCCCAAACAAGGTGTGCGCCCCCAGCGTGGTGATCACCAGCTTCTTGCCCTCCGGGCTGATCCGGTACAGCTGTACCCTCCCTTCCTTCAAAATGAAGAGCACCTCCCCAGGCTCCTCCGGTCGGTAAAAAACACGCCCCTTCGTCACCGTGCTCATCGTGATGATCCGGTTCAGCTCCTCCATCTCACGCGCAGAAAGATCCTGAAAGACTGCCAGCTCAGAAAGATAGCGCATCTTTTCCGCCGGCTGCGCTATCGTTGTCCCTTTTTCCTCCACAGCTTCCACACTCCTCTCTCGCAATTCTCGGCTGACCCCTATTGTCGCACGTCCTGCTCCATTCCCTCAAACTGCCCAAAATCAGCGTAACTTTTTGCCGCACACCCCGTCTTCTTCTGTAGATCTCGGTTCGTCTCAATCCTTGCCCCACCCGTCGCAGAACCGCCCGATCCCTGCATCGCTACCTTGGCGCTGCAGAAGACTGCTCGGACAGCCACTGCACGAAAAGGATTTCAACAATGAACGATGAATCCGGATATTCGGCTATTTTTTATGTCATGTTAATTCTGGGAATTATCGGCGTCCTGGGGATGCTTGCGGTGACCGCCGGTGCAAACGCCGGCATTTGACAGACCGCTCCCATGAACAGCGGGCACTGCCAGCCCAACCAGGTTGATCCAGTGCCTGCCGTTCATTCGATGACCACCCCATCCAGCCCGGGTTCTGGCTCCGGGTAGCGCATCTCCAGACGCTCCAACGCAGCCAAAATCACCTGCAAGACAACCAAATTCCGGTACCATTTGCGGTTGGCCGGCACAATGTACCAGGGTGCCTGCGCGGTGCTGGTTTTGCTCAGCATCACCTCATACGCTTCCATGTATCGATCCCAATGCTGGCGCTCTGCAAGATCCCCCCTCGAGAACTTCCACTGCTTCTCGGGGTCCGTCAGCCGATCCTGCAGTCGTTTTTTCTGCTCCTCTTTGCTGATGTGCAGAAAAAACTTGAGAATCGTCGTCCCCTCGTCCGCCAGCATCGCTTCAAAGGCGTTGATCTGTTCGTAGCGCCGCTGCCAGACCTCGACAGGGACCAGGTTGTGTACACGCACGACCAACACATCCTCGTAGTGGCTGCGGTTGAAAATGACGATCTCTCCCCGTCCCGGTGTCTGCTGATGGACGCGCCAGAGATAGTCGTGGGCCAGCTCGGCTGGGGTCGGAACTTTGAAGCTGGCCACCTTGACCCCCTGCGGGTTGACGCCTTCAAAGACATGGCGAATCGTGCCGTCTTTGCCGGCTGTGTCGGCCCCTTGCAGAACAACCAGCAGTTTGTGCTTGTTCTCGGCGTACAACAGCTCCTGCAAGGTTTCCAACCTCCGGTTGAGTGGCAGCAAAGCCTTCTTGCCCTTCTTTTTGTTTCCGTCGTAGAGCTGTTGATCCTCTGGATCCCACGCCGACAGCTCCACCCGGCTGCCCGGAAGCACGCGGTAACGCTCGACATCCATATCCTTTTTCATCCTTTCAGGGCTCTTCCACCACAAAACGCCACGTATAGGGGTGCAGCATCGCCGTCGTCTGTTCGACCTGGAAAGCGGTCGCAGTGTAGCTGTCTGGCAGCAAGGGTGCCGTCGGCGTGAAGACAAAACGGCGTTCCCCCGGCTGGGTGACCGTCCCAGCCACCGCCTGCCCCTTTGAATCCACCACAACGATCACCGGCGTCCGATCAGCGCCCACCGCAGTCGCTGCAATGGAAAAGTCGACCTGGATCGCGGCCGGCGCGGCCCCTCTGCTCTCTGCGGCAGGCTCTACGGCCGCGACCAACGGGTCTCGCCAGAACTGGACCGCCCGGCGGTCATCTGGCCCCTCCTCCCCCCAGTCGGTCGCTGTGTCGTCGACCTGCATCCGCCCGTCGGCTCCTTTGACCACCGTCAGCTGACGGTTGGTGTAGCCGCTGATCGACCCCCACTGCTCGACACTTTCCCAGCTGCCGCGCGTGTATTTGTACTGCAACCGAGTTCCTTCTTGGAGCGTGGCCGTAAATTCCCAGATCTGGTCGCCCGCCGGCACCATCGGGGTCAGACCAGGGGTGTAGGCCGCCAAAAACGCGTCGAGGTTGTCTCCAGCGATAAACAACTGGTCTGCTGCCGGCGTCTCGGCCGGCACCCGCACACGCCAGGTGACCTCCACCTTGCTCAGCTCGGCGGTCAGGGTGATCGGGTGCGAAGGAAGAGACACGTTGAAGGCGTTGTCCACCAGCTGCACACTGTATCGGTAGGTGTGCCCGGCCGTCACCGCAGTATCTGTGAAGATGTTGGTCTCTCTGGCCAGATCGACCTGAGTGGCACATGCAGCCTCGTTTGCGCTCAGATCGGTGCGGCAGACACGGTAGGCAAAGAGATCCGCTGGCCGCAAGGCATGGCAGCAACCTGCAGCTGCCCGGTCTTCTCCGAGAAGGTCCATTCACGCCCCCCTGTCGTCGAAGCCCGCCAGCGGACAATGTAGTCGCCAGCCGCAGCCGGGAGCAGACGGGCGACATAGCGCTCCCCCTCTCCCTGGCTGTCTGCGACAGCGTCGGCTGCCACCCAGGTCCAGCTCTCGCTGCCAGCAGCCGCCCAGCCTGCCTGGACAAGCACCCCTCTACGGCCATCGCTCCCACCGTCGATCCAGACCACAGCCCGCATCTCCTCTGTCGGCTCGATCGCACTGACCGTATGCTGCAGCACCCACGGCTCCTCCAGCACGATCGAACGGATGGAGGCATGGGGAATCAGCGCGACTGCGGCCCCAGGAAGGCTGCGCACTCCCCCTGCGCTGACTGCCACCGCTCGATACCAGTAAGAGGTGCCGTTCTCCAGCCCACGCTCCACAAAGTGTACAGCGCCGCTCCCAGCCGGCAGCTCGGCCACATCCTGGTAGCCGCCGTCGACCCGCGACCGCTGCAGAATGTATCGTTCACCCCCAGCATCGCCTTGCAGGGTCAGCGTCAGGGTCTGGCTTGCCTCCGCGCTGGCCAGCACCGCGGGCGGCT
>JAPLGY010000291.1 GCA_026389955.1 Caldilinea sp.
AGCGCGTGCTCAAAGAGAGCGGCCAGGAGACCGAGCGGCGTCTTCAGGAGACTGAACGGCTGCTCAAGGAGAGCGGCCAGGAAACGGAGCGACGCTTTCGGGAGACCGAGCGACGTTTTCGGGAGACCGAGCGGCTGCTCAAAGAGAGCAGCCAACGGGTCGACGCACAAATGGGAAAATGGGGCAACCGGCTGGGCGAATTTGTGGAATGGCAGGTA
The DNA here is from genome assembly GCA_026389955.1 of Caldilinea sp. The sequence goes on from JAPLGY010000291.1 coordinate 219, forward strand.
CGCCCGGCCGCAGTCAGGCTGTTTCAAGAGCGAGGCATCGACGTCACCGAGCTTCAGTCCAATATCTCGGTGCACAGGGGAGCAGAGGAGGGGATGGAAATCGACCTGCTGGCGATCAACGGCACCCAGGCCGTGGCGGTCGAGGTCAAAAGCAAGCTGACACAGCAGGATGTAGACGAACATCTGGAGCGTCTGGCCAAATTCAAGCGGCTGTTGCCCCGCTATCAGACCATGAACATCTTGGGGGCGGTAGCGGCGCTTGTCATCCCGACGGATGTGGCCCGCTATGCCTACCAGAACGGGCTCTTTGTTATCGCCCAATCTGGGCAGAACCTGGTCATTCTCAACGACAGCAAGTTTCGTCCCAAAGCCTGGTAGCGTTCGCCGCTTCTTGAGAATTCGTGACAAAGTTGGCCATACGCCCGTGGCTCAAAACAAATACGGAATTCATAAATCGGACACCGCTGCATGCGTAGAACTGGTTTTATGTATTGTCAAATGCACTTTTCACGCCAAAACAGCAGCAAATCGACAAGTTCGCTAGTACATGCGGTCTGAAATAAGCAAACAGTCTGGCTGAAGCCACTCTTCAGACAGCAGTGTGCCCCCATCCCTCGGTGGCTGAGCCTGTCGAAGCCCGAGGGTGCATTGACCGGATGCGCAAGAATCCCGATGCCATCCTGGAAATCGTATCTCGTGATCCTGCGCAGTCAGTCAGGTTTCCATGTGCTGACATAGCGCTGGGGAGTCGAACGCACCTTCTACCATGCGCGCCGCTCAGTGTTCCCCGCCCTTACGGTCGGGGCGCTAAGGGAGCCGACCGTCCACCTGTACTAGACACGAGGCTCGCCGGTCAGGTCGCGCCGCTGCAAGTCGTACAACCCATAGGCGGCCGCCAGAATCTCGATCGGGTGGCGGCTGGGCAGGGCGGTCCCATGCTCCAGCTGCCAGCGGCAGGTCTCCGAGTCGCAGGCAGTGTAGCGCACCCCCGCCCCCTGTTCGGTGACAAACTGGAAGAGTTCGGCCCCGACATCCATCGCAATCTGATACTTTTCCACTTTATAGCCGTAGGTACCGGCAATCCCGCAGCACCGGGCGTGCGACTCGGCGATCTCCAGCCCTGGAATCAGCGCCATCAGTTCCAGCGCCGGCTTGCCGATGCGGTGCGCCCGCTGCTGGCAGGGTGCATGGTAGGGCAGGCGCAGCGCCAGCGGTTTGAAATCGGTGCGCAGGTCGCCGGCCTCGTAGCGCTCGCGCAGCCACTCGAAGAGGTCGTAGGTCGCCATCTGGACGGTAGTCGCCGGTTCGTCGTAGAGGTCGAGCAGCTCAGGGGCCTCCTCTTTGAGCGTCAGCGTGCAGCTGGTGCTGCTCCCCACAATCGGCAGCCCCGCTCGCGCCAGGTCAGCCAGCTTGTCCAGATTGCCCTGATGGTAGCGCCGCGCCGCGCCGAACTCACCGTTCGAGAGCAAAGGCAACCCGCAGCAGTTCTGTTCGGGCACAATCACCTCGTAGCCGTTGTGCTCCAGCACCGCCACCGCAGCCTTGCCGATAAAGGGCTCGTAGTGCATCGTCGCACAGCCGTGGAAATAGACGACTTTCTGGGCCGAACGCAGCCGCTGGCGCTGGGTACGCTTGAGCCAATCTCCAAAGGTGCCCGAGGTACTCCAGGTGGGCAGCGGGGCCTCGCGCGCGATCCCCATCACCTTTTCGGCAAGCAGACGACTCACCGGGTTGTGCAGGGCAAAATTGGCCAGCACCGGCGCCACGCTGCCTGCCTTGGCCAGCAGGTCGTTGCGCCCAAGAAGCCGGTTGCGCAGCGGCATCCCGCTCTGGGCCACCCTCTCGGCGCGCGCCCGCGCATTCAGCTCGGCGATCTTCACCCCTGCCGGGCAAACTTCGTTGCAAACCCGACAGCCCGAACAGTAGTCGACCGAATGATCCGGGACCAACGGCTGCCCCCCTTCCCGAAAACGCTGCGCCTGTGGCCCCACATATTTGGGGCCCGGAAACAGATCGGTCACCGCAGAAACCGGACAGTGGGTGGTACAAATGTTGCATTTGATGCATTCGTCCAGAGACAGGTCAACCGAATGCCAGGAAATGGGTGCCATTGCTTACCTGCTACTTTTCTCGTGTATAGAAATGTTCACAAAAATCTGCTCGACTGTTGTGTTTTGGAATCCTAAAACGTAACTGCTCAGGCTGCCGGCGGGGCACAAGCCGCAATGCACGCTGAAACGAAAGGCGTGCCAGACAGAGCAAGGTGTGCTGAACATGCCGCTTTACACACCTGCCCGCAGTGTGGACAGGATTTGACCTCTGCCTGATGTTCGGTCACTGCCACACCGACAGGCGGCAGGTCAAAAATCTGGCAACGTTCACAACCTCGAACGGGTACGTCAGCCAGAGTACACTGACAGTGCGGCCACAACATATTTTAGCACACGTCGGCAGAAAAGCAGAAAATAGGAGAGAACCCAAGATCCAGCGCAATTCACCGCATGGTCCCCCATACCGGTGCAAAGTCGACCGCAACACATCCAAAGTCACGCATGTTTGTCTGGCCGAAACTTTAGGGTTTTGCACCAAACGAGATGCCGTTCTTGCCTGCTCCGGCGTCCATGCGCCGCAGGCGGTCCGCCCAGCCTGCCATAGGCCGTGCGTAGCCCTGCCATCGTGCCGTCGCAGATCAGGTCCCGCCCGAACTCCACCAGTGCGGAAAAAACGTGAAATTGGAGCTTGCCCACGGAACTGGTGGTGTCGATGCTCTCGTGCAGGCTGC
>JAPLGY010000113.1 GCA_026389955.1 Caldilinea sp.
CCGACGAACTGGAGAAACTGTTCTTCGATCCGATTCTGAAAGAGCGCAAGATCCGCTACGACGAGAACAACCAGGACTATCCCTTTGCGCGCCGGATCGACGAGCGTCTGATGGGCCGCGACTACGAACTGGCGATTCACCTGATCAGCCCATTCCACGAACATGCCGGTGACCCGACCGTGCTCCGCGCCCACGCCATGGGCCGCGACGAGTTGCTGGTCATCTTGCCGCCCAACGACCGCTTTCTGCGTGACCTGCTGCTCTACAAGCGCACCGACAAGTACATCCGCCAGAACAGCGCAACGGCGCAGCAGGAGTCGGTGCGGCGCATCCTGAGCGACAAACAGGTTCAGAACAACGAGCGCTACGCTGCGCTGCGCAAGCTGGCGGCGGAACAGGTGAGGCTGGCTACGCTGGTGGTCGATGGCCAGGAACTGGAGATCGGCGGCATGGAAGCGCAGGCGCGGCTCGTGCGCGGCTTTCACGAACTGCTGGTGCGCACCTATCCCAACCTGCGTATGCTGCGCGGTCTCCCCTACAGCGAAAACGACATCGGGCGCTATCTGCGCCCGGAAGTGACCCTCTACGGCGACGACAGTGCCACTGTGGGGGAAGCCGAAGCGGAGTTGCTTGCCTTGATTCAGGGCAATCAGCGCAGCGGGCTGCGCACCACGCTGCAAGCGCTGGTCAACCGCTTTGAGCGCAAGCCCTACGGTTGGTATCTGGCCGCAATTCAGTGCACGCTGGCCAGACTCTGCGCCCGCGGCAAGGTCGAAGCGCGCCGCGACGGCACGCTCTTGGAGAATCAGACGCTGGAACATGCGCTGCGCAACACGCGGGGATTCGACAATGTGCTGCTGGATCCCCAGATCGACTTCACGGCAGCACAAGTGCGCCGTTTGAAGGAGTTCTATGCCGATTTCTTCGACGGACCGCCGCACGCCAATGAGGCGAAGGCGCTGGGCCAGGAGACGGCAGCTGCTTTCATGACTTTGCAGCAGGAGATCGCCCAGTTGCACGGTGAAGTTGCCACTTTCCCGTTCCTGAGCGCATTGGCGGAGCCGGCCGTGCGGGTGCAGGCCGTGACGGGCAAACCGTACGCATTTTATCTCACCGATCTGAGCGAGCATGCGGACGGCCTGTTCGACGCCAAAGAAAAGGTGCTCGACCCGATTCGGCGCTTCATGCGTGGTTCCCAGAAGCAGATTTATGGGGAAGCCCGCCGCTCTCTGGCTGCACAGGAACCCAACCTCCCTTACGTGGACGGCAGCGAGGCGCAGCAGTTGCAGGCCATTCTGGATGATCCGGCCTGCTTTGCAGGGAGCCAGATGACGCGGGCGAAAACGCTGCTGGACGCGCTGCAGGTGAAGGTGAATGCCTGCGTTCGCCTGGAGCGAACTGCTGCTGGCAACAAAGTGGACGAACGCTGGGAGCGGTTGGCCAGCATGGCTGAGTATGCTGACCTGACAGTGGTCCAACAGGCAGAGTTGCGGCGGCCCTTTGACGAACTGAAGCGGACAATCGAACGGCAGACGCTGGTCGCCGTCGTCCGTGACACGCTGCGTCGCTTTGACAGTGATGACTACAGCAAGCATCTTGCGCAGATGGCAGCGTGGAGCGCACAGGCGCATACCAAAGCCGTGGACGACCGAGGTGCTGATGGCGAAAAGAAGATCATTGAACCGCGCGTGGAGTATGTTGCGCAGGCTGGATT
>JAPLGY010000581.1 GCA_026389955.1 Caldilinea sp.
CGGCACCCGCCCAGCTCCCCCACGCAACCCTGCTGGTCGTCATCGGTGCCGATGCCAGCCTGCGCATCGACCTGGCTGCCCTGCGCAAGGTCAAGCGCCAGACTGGACTTGGTTTTCATCGGCTTACCGACGCCAGTACCGAGGATCTCGATGCCTATCTCCGTCGCGAACGCAGCTGCGGACGGCCCGTATCGCTGCTGCATCTGGCTGTTCACGCTGGGCATGAAGGGGTGCAGCTGGCCGATGGGGAGGTGGATGGGGAATGGCTGAGTGAGCGGCTGTTGGGCGTACAGGTGCTGCTGCTCGCCGGATGTCAGGGCGATCGCATCGGCGACTGGCTGGGTGTGGTTCCCTTCGTCATCACCATCGATGCTGCCATCGGTCACGACGATGCTGCGGTGCTCTGTGAGCACTTCTGGATGGGGATCGGCCAGGGCCTGACGCCGAACGCTGCGCTAGATGCCGCATTGGCGGCCTGTGCTCCGGTTGTCGCTGAATACGTGGTCCGTCACTGGTGACCGAGGACTCGTTGAGTGGACGCGCGAGTGGTTTTTCTTGCAGGGGCAAAGCTGACGGCAGCGTGCCGACAGCAGTCAGTTGAACCGACATGGAGGTTACAAATGTGGAGTGCACTGCGTGAATTGTTTGCATCGGTACCATCAGAGCATCGGTTATGGCTTGCACTGGCAGTTGGGGCTCTGTTGGTAATGACCCTGGGTCTGCTGACGATGCTGGGGCTCGACCTTGCCCCCTTCTGGGCGTTGTTGAGCAGCGGGTGATCAGGTGAAGATGGTCGAGACAGGTGCCTGCAGCAAGCAGGCACCTACAGAAGTCAATATTCTCTTCGCTGACCCGGTGGCTGATTTTCTCTGTTGCTGCGACGACCCTGCTTTTTTTACCGCCCGCTACGTGCAAATCTACGATGCCACCAATCGGGTTTGGCTGCCTTTCAAGTTGTGGCCTGCGCAATACGACGTTCTGGACGCACTTGAAACAGGCCGTAAGCTAGTTGTGCTCAAAGCGCGTCAGCTGGGCATTTCGTGGTTGAGCCTGGCCTACGCGCTTTGGCTTTTGCAGTGCCGGGCACCAGCAACGGTTCTGCTTTTTTCGTTGCGCGAGGCCGAAGCCAAAGATCTACTTTGGCGGCTTAAAGGCATGTACGAACGGTTACCCGACTGGTTGCGGGCGCGTGCTGTAACCAAGGACAATGAGAACCGTTGGGAGCTCTCCAACGGTAGCCGGGCGTTGGCCTTCTCGACCAAAGGCGGGCGTTCTTACACTGGGACCTTTGCTTTGGTCGATGAAGCTGATTTTGTGCCGGATCTGGCTCAATTTCTCAATGCAGTCAAACCGACCATCGACGCCGGCGGTCAACTCTGCATGGTCTCGACAAGCGACAAACGGCATCCAGTCAGCACTTTCAAAAATCTTTTCCGTGCCAGTTTACAAGGAACAGGCGACTATCGTCATGTCTTCCTGCCCTGGCATGCACGTCCTGATCGAGATGAACACTGGCATACCATCACCAAAGCGGAGATGTATGCCCAGCGCGGCACCGACGATGATTTTTTTGCCGAGTATCCGGCCACCCCTGAAGAGGCGTTGGCTCCGGAGGAACTGGACCGCCGTCTGCCGTTTTCCTGGCTGGAAGGCTGTCTGGACACGCAGGCAAGCTGGGAAGGCAGCAGCACGAACCTTGATGTCAACTATCCAGCATCTCCTTCTTTGCCCGGGTTGACGGTATGGAAAGCGCCATTGCCGGGTCGTCGCTATGTAATCGGCGTAGACCCGGCTGAGGGCAACCCCAACTCAGATGAATCGGCTGCAGTGGTGCTCGATGCCGAACATTGGGGCCAGGTTGCGCTCTTGGCTGGACGAGTGGAGCCGGGTCGTTTTGCGGGTTACGTCGCCGAATTAGGGGTTTGGTACCAGGCAGCGGATGTGCTGGTTGAGCGCAACAACCACGGCCATTTGGTGCTACGAACGCTGCAGGAAGATGGCCGGTTGCGGGTGCTGAACGGTTGTGATGACCGGCCGGGCTGGCTGTCCAACGTCAAGGGCAAGCCGCTGCTCTATGCGTTGCTGGCCGATGCGGTGCGTGACGGAGTTTGCGTGGTACGCGACCTGGAGACGGCGACCCAGCTCGCCTCGATCGAAGCATCTTCGCTGCGTGCCCCCGAGGGCATGCACGACGACCGTGCCGATGCCTTTGCCCTGGCCGTGGCAGCCCTGGCCTGGCGAGGCACTGCTGTCGTCTCGACTGTAGTAGAAGCCGTCGACCCGCTCGAATGGGCAGCAGGATGGTAGCCTCAATCCGAAGCGCTGAGTCGTTTTTGGCGTGTAGCGCCCGCTTTATCCCGGGATCGCCGACGTAAAGGCTATCCTATTCTGCAAACAGTTCCTCAAAATCAGCTCAGGCTGTTTTGACAGCCCACAGGGGTCGCATTCGGGGTCTGTTTGGAAATTTGCCGCAACCTATTGTATGCTGATCAATAGCAGTATGCAGCATGTGCCCTGGCTGAGCATACATTTGCTGCATCTCCCGAAAAGATCCCTGAATGTGTTTCCCACAGAAGAAGCGTCCTATGCACCGCTTGTGGCTTCCGACCCTTATGCTGGCAATATGTGCATTGGCAGTCAGCTTCGTGCGTATGGTATCGCC
>JAPLGY010000618.1 GCA_026389955.1 Caldilinea sp.
ACCGCCCGGCACCCGGGCGGCATGATCGGTGTGATCGGACTTGGCGAGCCGGCTATCCACAACGTGATCCAGCAGCTGCAGACAGAGGGCTATTTTGTCGCCATCAGCAACTACAACTGTGTGGGACAGTATTCGTTGGCAGTCGCCGCCGACGCGCAAGAGCCAGCTCTACAGGCGCTGCAACAGCTGCAGCCGCGCAAGCTGCTCGCCCTCCCCGTGGCTGGCCCCTGGCACAGCCAGCTGCTGGCAGAGGCCGAAGCCCCCTTCGCCGCCTGGCTGGAGCAGACGGTGCAGCAGCTGCCGCAGATCCCTGTGGCAGACAACGTGACCGGCCAGCTGCTGCCAGAGAACCTGCCCGCCTTGCGTCGGCAGCTGGCGCGGCAGATCACCGCACCCGTGCGCTGGCAACAAGGCATCGAAACACTGATCCGGCTGGGCTGCAAACAGTTTGTCGAGATCGGCTACGGCAACATGCTGACAAAATTTGGCTTTTTTATCGACCGCAGCTGCCGCCATACAGCGTTCTACACCTCATCAACCCTGACGTGATGGAGACGCGTGTGCAGCGCCCCCACCGGGTGCCTGACTTTAGAACGGATGGCGGCCTGCAGCCAGAAATTGCTGCAGACAAGAAAACAAGGTCGGCTCCCCGATCTCCTGCAGCTCGTACCGGACCCGCAGTGCCGGCTGGTCGATGTGGAGCAGCTGCCGCAGGTCGATGGGCGTTGCAATCAGCACGACCTCTGCTGGAACCTGCCGGATCGTCGCTTCCAGATCCGCGATCTGCGCGTCGCTGTACCCCATGGCAGGCAGGACCGGGCCCATGTGCGGGTATTTGGCCAGGGTCTCGGCCAACGAGCCGACCGCATAGGGGCGCGGGTCCACCAACGCCGCAGCACCGTAGCGCCGGGCCGCCACCCAGCCCGCCCCATACGGCATTCCCCCGTGGGTCACCGTCGGGCCGTCTTCGACCACCAAAACACGCTTCCCGCGCAGGAGGGCCCCCTGCTCGACAACGATCGGGCTGGCAGCGTCGATCACAGGGGCAGCCGGGTTCAGCTGAAAGGCAAGGGCACGCGCCTGCTCCACCTGCTCGAACGAGGCAGTCTCTACTTTGTTGAGCACAAACAGATCGGCACGGCGCAGATTGACCTCGCTGGGAAAGTAGCGCACACCATGGTCCGCCCGATGGGGGTCCAACACCACCACCCACAGATCCGGCCGCACAAACGGCAGGTCGTTGTTGCCCCCCTCCCAGATCAACACATCGGCCTCGGCTTCCGCCAGACGCAAAATCTGAGCATAGTCGATACCAGCATAGACGACATTGCCGGCAACCAGGTGAGGTTCGTACTCTTCTCGCTCCTCGATCGTCGCATGCTGGGTGTCCAGATCCGCCAGACAGGCAAAACGCTGAACCGCCTGTGCCGTCAGGGCGCCGTAAGGCATCGGATGGCGTATGACGACCGTGCGCTGCCCCAACCTGCGCAGATCGCGCGCGATCGCCCGACAGGTCTGGCTTTTGCCCGCCCCAGTCCGTGTCGCACAGACAGCCACAACCGGTTTCGCCGCTGCCAACATCGTCTGTTCCGGCCCCAACAGCCAAAAACTGGCGCCCGCCGCCATCACACGGGCACTGGTGTGCATCACATGCTCATACGAAACATCGCTGTAACTGAACAGCACGAGATCGACCTTGCGATCAGCAATCAGCCGCTCCAGCTGCTCTTCGGCAAAAATCGGAATGCCCGCCGGGTACAAAGGACCCGCCAGGCTGGGCGGATAGTGGCGGTTTTCGATGTAGGGAATCTGGGTCGCTGTAAAGGCAACGACCGTGTAGTTCGGGTTGTCGCGAAAGAACACATTGAAGTTGTGGAAATCTCGCCCGGCTGCCCCCAGAATCAACACCCGCTCTGTCATCATACGGCGACCTTTCTTGTCCAAACTTGCTCGGCAGATGGTTTGCCCCTCGCTCTGTCCTTATTGTATCCTAGAGAACAGTCAATCGCATGCGATCTCCGGTCCTATATGCCGGTGCCCGATCTGAAAAGTGCCGCAGCCAAACATGCCGCAGCCAACAGCTCAAAACCCTGCGTTGGCAAAAACACGGAGTGAACCGCTGATGTCAGCTTCCACTGCCTGGTGGCAGACCACGATTCTCTACCAGATCGACCCACACCGTTTCCAGGAGCGCAACCCGGAGCGCACCCTGGCAGGGATTTCCCAATGGCTCGACCATATCGCCGGCCTCCACGTCGGCGCGATCGGGCTCTTGCCCCTCTCCCCCCCGCTGCTGCATGCCGCTGGCCACGACGCTGTCAGCGCCAGCCCCCTGCACTTTGGGCCGCTGGAGACCTTCGACCTGCTGCTCGCCGGCGCTCATGCCCGTGGCATCAAGCTGCTGCTCGACCTGTCCTCGATCGAGAACGAGCCTCCCCACCCGCCCGGTTCCAGCAGCCCCCCCCCCGCTGGGTTGTCCGATCCGCTCGACTCGCTGCACTTCTGGCTTGGCCGCGGGGTTGATGGCTTCCGGCTCAACCTGCACGAATGGCTGGTCAAGGACAGCTTGCCGCAAGACACAGCGCCCTTGGACAGCCAGGACAGGGTCGGCTCACACACCGGTTGGGCCCAGCCCACAGCGCTTCCTGTGGGCGGCCAGCTGCATACCCTGCCCACCCACTTTCAGTGGATCGATGCCCCCTGGCAGGCCAGCAGTGTGCGCAGTCAGGTCGACCGGTACAGCGCCAGTCAGCCGCCAGACAGCTGGCCCCACTGGGCGTTGCGCAGCCGCCCGCAGCAGGCAGTTCGGATCGACGCCGACCAGAAACGCGTGGCCGCCATGCTGCTGCTCACCTTGCGCGGCACGCCCCTCTGCTGCTGCGGCGATGAACTGGAGGTAGGCCACAGCTTCTTTCGCGCCTTGGCCGCGCTCCGCCAGCCATCGCCGGCCCTCACACTCGGCACCTACCGCTCGCTCGACGCCGGGCCAGAAAATATCTATGCCTATCAGCGCGAACACGGCGACGAACGCATCCTGGTCGTGCTCAACTTTGCCGACACGACCCACCGCCTCAACCTGAGCGCCGCCGGCACCGAAGCCGACATCCTGCTCAGCACCGGCATGCAAAGCACCGGAAAAGTGCGGCTGCGTGGGCTTTACATCGTCGGCCACGAAGGGCTGATTCTACGCCTGCGCAACAGATGAGAGCAGGGCGGCGGCCCTGCGACAATCCACCAGAATTCTGCTCGATTCCTGCAAGACTTTTGGGCGACTTTGAACGATAATCATACAATCCGTGCCACGCACGGGAAAGTCATTGTTCAATTTGTTTTTCGGCCGTCGTACACGTATTTGATTGACAAACACGAGGTAAACCCTATGCATGGACCCTACATCAACTGGTTGCGCGCAAGCGCGCGCGCGCTTCTGGGAGGGCTGCTGCTCGGAGCAGCGCTGCTGGGACTGACCCAGAGCGTCTCCGCCGAGAGCAACAGCTGCCTGACCCTCCACCAGCAGGACCCGACGCCGCGCCCTGCGCCGGCAGCCGCAACCGCCCCCAACTGCCGCTACGGCGTCTCGGCCTCCAGCGCAGCAGCCGAAAAGATGGCCGAGATGAAGATCGGGTGGCTGGTCTCGTTTGGCGCCGGCGAACCAGGCTGGCTTCCTGCTGGCACCGCCCACACCCCAATGATTCGGCTGAAACAAGATCGCCACGCCGACACCAATGCACGGCTTCCCTCCTACACGGCAAACCCTTCACTGACCGCCAACAGCCTTGGAAGCTTGATCGCAGCCAATCCAGGAGCCGTCTGGATCGTGGGCAACGAGGTCGACCGCGTCCAGTGGCAGGATGACCTGATGCCAGAGATCTACGCCGTGGCCTACCACGACGCCTATCAGTTCATCAAAAGCCAGGACCCGACCGCGCAGGTGGCGGTCTCTGCCCTGGTGCAGGTCTCTCCAGGTCGTTTGCAATACCTGGACAAGGTGGTGGCCGCCTACCGCGAACGCTACGGCAGCCCCATGCCGGTCGACGCCTGGACCTTCCACGCCTACATCTTCCCAGAACGCAACGAAGACTACTACACCCCCGACGCCAACGGCAATCCGGTCCTCGACCCAGAGAGCGGCAAGCCGGTCTTTGCCTGGATCGCCAACGGGACCGACCCGGCGCTGGCGCTGAAAAAACCGTTCTGGAAACGCCCCCTGGCCGAACAGCTGACATTGTGCGAACGCAGCGACTACTCCTGCATCTACGAGCACGACAAGATCGACTTGTTTGCCCAACAGGTGATCGACATGCGCACCTGGATGAAAGCCAACGGCTACCAACGAACCCCCCTGCTGCTCACCGAGTGGTCTCTGCTCTACGAATACAAAGTGGCGGCAGGGACCGGGGAGTGTTCGGTCAAAGATGAATTTGGGAACTGCTTCACCCCGGCTCGCACCACAGAATTCCTGCGCCGCTCCGTTCAGTACATGGAAACTGCCAGCGACCCGAACCTGGGATACCCGCTCGACAACAACCGTCTGGTGCAGCAGTGGGGCAACCCGAGCCTGCTGGTCGACCCTGACAGCGGGAACCTGACGCAGGCCGGCGAGGAATTCGGGGCGCTGATCGCACAGAGCACAACCCAGCCCAATCTGGTGATCGACGAGGTTTTGGGGGGAACAACCTCCATCAACCCGGAAACCGACACGGCGACTGCACAGCTTAAGGTGCTGGTGCGCAACAACGGCAACACGCCGACGACCGTTCCCTTCACAGTGGAATTCTACCGCGGCACCAACCCTGCGAATGCGATCGGCGAGACCGTCGTGCCTGCCGGGCTGGATGGCTGTGCGGTGGTCGAGGCGGTGGCCGAGGTCACCTGGGCTGGGCTGACGGCGCCGCTCAACACCTTCACGGTTGCGGTCGACCCAGACAACGCTGCGGGCTCCAGCGGCAGTGCCGGCAGCAGGCGGACCAGCTCATTTGTGCTGGTCGACCCCAGCGTGCTCTACCTGCCGACGCTGCTGCGCTGAGCAAACGGGGTACACCCGTCGGCGGGCTGCAAGCTCAGGCGGCGGTGTATCCCCTATCAGATCGGCTTCGGTTTCTCCTGAAATGGGCCCTCCTGCGCGGTTTCAACGATTCGGTGCTGGCTGTTGGTAGAATGTCAGCACCGAATCATTTTTGAACCAAAGAGGAAAGCATGATCGAGTCCATGGACGATACGGTGGGGTCGCTGGTCAGGGTGCATGGCCGCGAGTAGGTCGTTCTTCCGGATTCAAGCGAGGATCTGCTGGCGCTGCGGCCGCTGGGCGGCACCGACCGTGAGGTGACCGGCATCTACCTGCCGTTGGAAGGCACAGACGTCGAGCCTGCGCTCTTTACGCTGCCTGACCCGACGCAGCCGGGCGATGCGTGTGGCCCGCCTCAGCACCTTCCCCAGACGGCTGCTGGTCGCCACCGACTGCCTCAGCGAAGGCGTCAACTTGCAAGATCATTTCGACGCCGTCGTGCACTACGACCTGAGCTGGAATCCGACCCGCCACGAACAGCGCGAAGGCCGCGTCGACCGCTACGGACAACCCTCCCCTACCGTGCGTACCTTGACCTACTACGGCGTCGACAACCCGATCGACGGCATCGTGCTCGACGTGCTGCTGCGCAAACACCGCACGATCCGCAGCTCGCTGGGCATCTCCGTGCCTGTCCCGGCCTCCACCCAAGAGGCCGTGCAGGCGTTGATGCAGGGCGTAATGCTGCGTGGCGAAAAAATTCTCGGTGGCGGACAGTTGAATTTTCTCGACGTCAAGACCGGCTTTGGCAGCGCACAGCTGGCAGCTCTCAATGCCCAGTGGGAAAACGTCACCGAAAAAGAACGGAGCTCCCACACGCTCTTCGCACAGTCCACCCTCGGCACCCACGAGGTCGCTCAGGAATGGGCTGCCATGCGCGACGCGATCGGCAGCGGTGTGGACGTGCGCAGTTTTGTGACACAGACCGTGCAGCTGCACGGCGGCACAGTCTCCTACGAACCCGCTCTCGACTGCTGGAGGCTGCTGCTGCCAGACGGCGCGCTGCAGGACACCGCAAACGGAGAGCACATCGTCCTGGCACGGTTTGATCTGCCTGTGTCCGAT
>JAPLGY010000017.1 GCA_026389955.1 Caldilinea sp.
ATGAAACGAGCTGCGTAGTTGGCCTGCACCACCCGCTTGACCGCATAATGGGTCGTGCGCGCCTGACGTGCCTGGTTGTACAAGGCAACCGCTGCCCAGATGTGCCCGGCCAGTGCAGCCACAATCACGATCCGAATCAACCAAAGAACCTGTGCATACGAGAAGACAGGTTCGCCTATCTCGCGTAGAAATTCGGCGTAATGGTTGAATTCGCTGGCTCCTTTAAAAATGTGCAGATTGCCCCACATATGCAGCGCTAAATAGCCGATCCAGATCGCACCTGTCACAGCCATCAGTGCTTTCTTGGCAATCGATGAGGTTGGAAGTACAGCTACTTGTTGCATTGCAGATCCCTCTTTTTTGTATCGGTCATCGCAACTGAGTGTGTCGAATAAAAATGCAGATCGCCTACTGCCCCTGCCTGAAAACGTTTCCATCATAACACAGACAGCGTAAATCTGGAATCACAAAAATTCATTCTTTCACATCGTTGGTCTCTGGCAGCCACTTGACAATCTCCCAAATGCTGGCACAATGGACGCAACCATTGGAGGTAAACAGTGCACAAATTTTTTGGTGCCGTTGTGATCTGGATCGGGATAGCCCTGTGGGCCGGCATTGGGGCCGGCCTGGCTCAGCCCAGCGAAAATGGACTCAGGCCGATAGCAACGACAACTCCGTATTCCAGCAGCGCTTCTACGCCCTCTTCTGCAGCCGCTACCCGTTATTTTTTGCCGGTTGTAGCACAACTGCAGCATGCAGCCCTCCCAACCAGTCTGCCAACCCCCACTGCTGTGCCAGAGGGCACAGCAACACCCGCAGCTACCTCCATTGCCGTCAATCGCCGTTCTCCCCTCGGCACCAATCTGCCTAAATTGACCAACTGGGAGATGCTGTGGACGTTGGACCAGGCACCGCTGGCAGGTGAGTGGCTGACCCAGTGCGACGAAAGCTGTGGGTATACATGGAACACCGGCGAGCAGGAGCAACTCGTACTGGATTCAGATGGCTGGGTCATTTCTTTTGGCAACAATCCAGCCAGACGATTTACGCATGTAGCGCTGGCCTATTTCAATGGCGGAGCAAGCGTGGTTCCAGCCGGAGACTGGACCGTCCTGTACGAAGGTGAAGCAACTGTCGATTACGGCTTTTCACCCTTTGTCACAGAGATTCGTCGCGCCCCAGGTCGGGATGTGCTGCGGATTTCTCCAAGCGACGATGATACCTTGTTGCGGATTCGTATTTCTGACATCAACCCCAACAACCATCTGCGCAATTTACATTTGATTCCGCCTGGCGGCATTTGTGACAACGATCCGTTTTTGTATGCTGAAAATGCAGCAGATTGTGGGGCAGGCACCTTTCAATCCTTTGTCGATGTCTATCCGAATGTTCGTTTCCATCCTTTAATGCTGCAGGCGCTGCAGCATTACCAGGTGCTGCGGTTCATGCAGTGGCAGGGGATTGTCGACGATCTGGAAGCAAAACCGTGGGAAGAACGTAGCCTTCTCGGCGATGCCCTTTGGGGTACTGGCTGGGGGGTCAGCCCCCCTATCGAGCTGATCTTTGAACTTTCCAATCTGCTGCACGCTGACCCCTGGGTCCATCTTCCGTTTTGGGCCGACGACAGCTATACCCGTCGGTTTGCTGAACTGGCCTTCAGCCAGCTGGACCCAGCACGCAACCTGTACTTGGAATATGCAAACGAAGTCTGGAACAACGCCTACCCGTACAGCTTGTACGGGTCCCAGATCGAAGAGTGGGCTCAGCAACGTTGGCCGAACGTTTTTCATCCAGACGGTTCTCCTGCTTCTGGCTACACGAAAAGAATGAACTTTGTCGGCATGCGCTCCGCACAGATCTGCGCCATCTGGCACGAAGTCTGGGGCGCAGCAGCAGAACGCCTCCGCTGTATCATGCCCGGTGGGCCTTGGGAATTTCCTGCCCACGAGGCGCTCTCCTGCCCTTTCTATGCAGCCGAAACCGGCAAACCAAACTGCGCAGAACAGATGTGGGCGGTCGCTGCCGCCCCCTACTTCGGCGGCTACCTCGATGACAACGACAACGCCGCCGGCGGCTTCTTCGACCAGCTGGCAGCCTGGGCGAGCAGCGGACCCGCTGGACTGGACTCCCTCTTCCAAGAGCTGCGCACCGGCGCACTGCTCAATGGCCCCGATTTTGCCGATCAGGGAGCCCTGGCTGCCGCTGCAGAGGTCATGCGCGCCAACCAAACTGTCGCCGACGAATTCGATCTGGCCCTCGTCAGCTATGAAGGCGGCCAGCACCTCACCCCCCTCTCTGGCCCCGGCACCTCCTGCAGCGCATGGAACGACGCCCCAGGCTGCGCCCCCTACCGCGCGATCCAAGAACTCTTTGTCGCCGCCAACCGCGACCCCCGCATGGGTGCCCTCTACACAGACTATCTCAATTTGTGGCGGCAGTCCGGCGGCACACTTTTTGTCCACTACACAGCGGTCTCGCTGCCTAGCGGACAGTACGGATCCTGGGGCGCCAAAGAGAGCGTGCTCCAAGCCGACGAACAGGCCCCCAAATACCAGGCGTTGCGCAGTTTCATCGACAACAACCCCTGTTGGTGGACAGGATGTCCGCCAGCGGCCCCATCCAAAATCCGTTGACTTCTCTCTATTCAATCCCAAAGGCCTTCATCTATGCGAAAACTTACCGTAAAAGATCTGTTCGCTCTCAAAGGCCAGCGCCAGCTGACCGAAATCTATGTCCGCACCCCCAAAGAGGCAGCTGCCTGCGAAGCAGCCGGAATCGACTTGATCATCA
>JAPLGY010000596.1 GCA_026389955.1 Caldilinea sp.
ACCTGCAACCACCAGCTGGCAGCTCGATCGCCTGCCTGGTTGGCATCCACATCGAAGGCAACCAAGACCAGGGGTGCAATTGCGAGCTGAGCCAGCCATTTTGCTTGGCGGGAGCCTGCTGTCGATCCGGTAGCCACCGCAACGACCAAATCGCCTGCTGTTTGCTGGATCGTGAGTGCATCAATTTCACCCTCTACCATGACAACTGGACGATCGGGTCCCAGTGCATCCGCTCCATAGAGTGCATGGGTAAAGCCAGCCGGGCCAACATATTTGGGTTGACCTTCGCTCGCTTCTTTGGATGAAAGTGGACGGCGTATGTTGACCCGCCAAATGACGTTTTGAACCAACCAGGGAATTACGATACCGCGCGGCAGCCAGACACGGAGATTACAATGCTCAAGAACTGGAGGAAGCCCCCACAACGAGCGATCTTCGTAATGGTTGTTGGGATTGATGCCAAGATGGGCATTGTGTATCGTTGCGTCTGTCAGACCACGTCCATGCAGCCATTCGCGCGCGCTTTTGCCTTGGGCAGAGTCCAAGGAGGATTCACACTCTTCAACCCACTGTCGTGCCCGCTCTTGCCAGACTACGGAAGGTGGCTGCGTCGATGCCGCCAAAATCTCTTTTGATTTTATTCCATGTGCGTACGAACACAGGCTAGAAAAGCGTTTGACCTGCGACTTGGCTTCTACATAACTCAGCCCATCGTGCTGACGCAAATAGTCAATCGCATCACCCGATCGTCCACAACCTGCACGGCCTGATTGAGAGCCCAGACATGCCCAGCGACCTACCTGGGGCCATACCTTGAAGCGGTCTGTGCCTCGATGACAGAACGGACAGGGGCCAGAGTATTCTCCGCCATGTGTGGTACTTGTTAACTTCAGGTTGGTGTCCTTACGGATCATGTCGAGTAGATTCATCGCAAGATTCCTTTCAAAAAGCTGAACACATGGGACAGGCAACGGTGGGGAACCCAAGCCCCTATCAACAGTGCATGAATTGTGTAGATGTTTTTGGAAGAATTCGGCAGTAAGCGAAGGGGCTGCCCGAACAAGAGGAACCGGCCAGAAAGACATAGTTCACATCACAGTAGCGTTTTGGCGTTTCGTTTGTAGATGATCCTGCCTTCATCATCGCTGCGTTGAATGTCGCCATTTTGTACCAGCATCTGCAAGCGTCGCAGGCAGTTGCTGCGGTTCTGACCGGTTTTTATGGCAACATCGCTGAGTGTGAGGCTGTTGGAATCATCTAATGCGGCGAGTATTTCTTTCTGACGCTGTGTTTGTTCAAATTTTGTACTCTCATAAGCGTCTTGTATCTGCCACAGACAGTGCGACGCGTCCCAGGATAGATTCAGTTCCTGCTCGCAGATGTCGCGTCCGGTCACTTTAAGTACGGCAGAGATGTCAGAACGCTGCTTGTACAATCCCCACACTGCGTCAACAATGCCAGCTTTGGCCATTGAGCCAAAGACATCATCGATTAAGTCGCTGTTGTAAAGACCTGGCTTGCGATGATGGTCTATCAACAAAATGGCTAAATTGTGCTGGCCAGCCAGGCGCTGCAGTTCGCTAAACAGCAGGGTCATTTCTTTGGTGTCCATTGGGTCGGCGTTATCCAGAGTGCGGTTGAAGGTGTCGATGATGATCAATCGATAACCACTGTAGGCTGCCATCACCAAATCAACCATGCCGTTTCGTGACAACGGTGCCCAGTCCATGTGAAAAATGATCGTAGCGGTCTCGGGAATGCCCTGCTTTTGACCTCGGTCTTTGATACGCCCCGGAGTATCTTCCAGCGCAAGGTAAAGTACTGGCCCTTGTTGTGCAGTCCGGCCAAACAACGTGCTGCCGGTTCCTACAGCAGCGGCAATCTGCATTGCCAGCCAGGACTTGCCGATCTTGGGACGACCCGCGAGGATAGTCAGGCCAACTGGAAGCAGATCTGGCAGCAGAAACTGGGGAGGAGGAAAACTGGTATGGTAGAGGTTCTGAAACGTCCAGACCCTGGGCTGGCTTTCATCGGGGGCAGTGAGCAGTGCGGTCAGATCTGGATTCTGGCGAGCCAGCACGGCGAACATGTGTCGTACGGCAGGCTGCCCACCCTGTGTATGTGCTGCCACCATTGCGCAGATTGACTCTGCCCAGGGGCCTTTTGCAGCGGCATGAACGGTTTCCGTGCAGGGAATACCTTCGAGAAGACAGCACAATGCCTTGTGCGCAATCTGCCTGGCAGAATCGTCGATCAGAGCTGGCAACCTTTCCCACATTGTCCGAATCCTTCCTTCAAAAAACGTCTGCATGCGTTGTCCGTCCGCCGTTCTCGAACACATTGTTCAAAGCGTAACATGGTCTCTGGGCGGACTGAACAAAGGTTTACACGATTCTGCCCTGTTTTGCGCTTGCGACAAATGTTGTAGATTTTCAATTTTATCCGAGATTCAAACCGTGTGCAGCGCCAGGCGGACGGGCTGTGCCGCGGAGAAGCTGTGCAGGCTTCGGGCGGGACCTGCTACAACACCTACCAATCATACAACAACCCTGCTTCTACCTCTGGAGACGGCGCACTTTTCAGTTGTAAAAACAGTTGTAGCTGTATGTAGGGTGCGGCCTTGTGACCTCGTCTGAAACATGGCGTTGCACCTGTACAAAAGCCCCTGGCAAAGGGGAAAGCAAGGTTGTTCCCTGTTTCTGCGCGGCGCGTTGGCCGGCAGGCTCGGTGGGGCGCGGCGCGTTGGCCGGCAGGATCGGTGGGGCGCGGCGCGTTGGCCGGCAGGCTCGGTGGGGCGCGGCGCGTTGGCCGCTGGGCTCGGTGGGACGCGGCGCGTTGGCCGGTGAGCTCGGTGGGGCGCGGCGCGTTGGCCGG
>JAPLGY010000463.1 GCA_026389955.1 Caldilinea sp.
ACTGCCGTCCTGATCCTGCGTACGGCAGATATTCTCAAGCTGTTTGACATGGTTTTTGTGTTGACACGCGGTGGGCCGGGTGTGTCGACCGAGTTGGTCAGCGTCTATGTTCAGCGCGTAGGGTTTCGTGTCTTTGATCTCGGGGTTGCGTCGGCACAGGCAATTTTGCTGCTGCTGCTTTGTATTGTGCTTTCACGCGGATATATCCGCCTGTTTTATCGAGAGGTTGAAGCATGACTGTGCTGAGACGAAGACGACGGCTCTGGACCGACTTGTGGCAGGCTGTGCTTGCACTGTGTTTGGCAGGGATCTTTCTCCTGCCGGTCTACTGGATGGTGACAACTGCGCTCAAGACGACGACCGACACCTTTGCGGTGCCACCAGTGTTGATTTTTCAACCGACGTTCGAGCATTTTCTGGCCGTCTATACAGAAGGACCTGTGCTCAAAAGTCTGGTCAACAGCCTGGTCGTCGCCACTACGTCGACTGCACTGGCCGTACTGATCGGTGCACCGGCAGCCTATGTGTTGGCCAGGTTCAATTTCCGTGGCAAAGCAGACCTGTGGTTTTGGATCATCTCGAACCGTTTTATTTCGCCGATCGTGGTGGCGTTGCCTTTCTTTTTGATTGCACGCGACCTGCGGCTCCTGGACAGACACCCTGCGCTGATCCTGGTCTATCTGACGTTTGGGGTGCCGCTCGTGGTATGGCTCTGTGTCGACCAGTTTCGGGCCATCCCGCGCGAGGTGGATGAAGCGGCCAGGGTGGACGGCGCGAATCTCGGACAGGTCTTTTTTCGGATCAACCTGCCTCTGGCGATGCCGGGCATTGCAGTGGCCGCAATTCTCGCCTTTATCACCAGCTGGAACGAGCTGATGTTTGCGCTGGTGTTGACCAGCACGGAAGCCCGGACTGCACCTGTGGAAGCAGCCAATTTTATGACGGGCTTCGGCATTCGTTGGGGGCCAATGATGGCTACCGGAACTTTGATCGTACTGCCTGTGCTGCTCTTTGCCCTTTTGGTCTCGCGCAGCTTGGTGCGCGGTCTTACGATGGGAGCTGTCAAATGAGTGTTTGTGACGACACCCCTGCTCCCCGCCCCACGAAAAATCAACCTCTGGACCGACGAAACGTGGACATAGAGACGGCATGGGCCCTGCTGAGCTAGGAGAACAGGATGCGATCGACAATCTGGATCTGATGGTGCAGGTTGCCGAAAAATACTACCTGGAACAGTTGACGCAGGCACAGATTGCGGAGTTGTGCAATATTTCGCGCAGCACGATCTCGCGGCTGTTGAGCCGTGCACGCGAAGAAGGGATCGTGCGCATCCAAATCATTCGTCCCCAGAGCCGCCATGCCGGGTTGGAGCAGCAGCTTTGTCTGCGCTACAAGCTGGAGGACGCTGTGGTGGTCTCGGCACAACCATCGCCGACTCAGCCAGACGAAATTCGACATCTGGTCGGCAGGGTAGCGGCCCCGTTTGTTGATTCGTTGCTCAAGCCTCAATCGGTTGTAGGGGTTGGGCGAGGGCGAACCCTGGCAGAGATGACCTATGCGCTCTCCAGATTTGCTTCGCCGCGCAATATGACCCTGGTGCAACTGCTGGGCGATATCGACATCCACCCTTCCCACTCGCGCGGCACCGAAATCACGCGTATTTTATGCGAAGGATACCAGAGCGCCGGCTTTTTTTTGAATGCACCTGCGCTGATCTCAGACCGACAACTTGCCCAGCTTTTGCTGAACTCTGCCGGCATCCAACAGGTGAGCCGGCTGTACAACCTCCTCAACCTGGCCTTGGTGGGAATCGGCACATTGCACAATTCTCCCTTGGTGCTGGCCGGTTTGTTGGAAGAGCCAGAAATTCAACGTCTGGCGGCAGCCGGGGCGGTGGGAGATATCTGCGGCCACTTTTATACCTTGGACGGCGATCCCGTAGATGATGCCTACCCGGGTGCGTCGATCGGCATCAGCTGGGAACAGCTGCGTCTGTGCCCTCAACTGCTCGTTGTGGCAAGCGGGCTTGAAAAAGCCGCTCCGATCCTCGGCCTGCTGCGCACACAGATGGTCAACGTGCTTGTGACCGACGAACAGACCGCGTCTCGCGTGGTGCGAGACGACAGAGATTCCAGCGGCTGGGCGCTGCCGTCGACGCCCCAGATGTAGGCCTTGGCAAGCAACCCGGTCGTCGCCTAATCGCTGGCAGCCAGATAGTCGTCGAGCACAATGGAGACCGGCTCTCCTTGGTCGCGTTGGCGGTCGATCTCACCGAGCGCGGCGGCGACAGCCGCAGCATTTTCCAAAACCACCAGCCGGCTGCGAAAGGTTCGTCGTTCTCCAGGTGCCAGCTGCTGCAGTCGGCCGGAACGCCGGGCCCGATTTTGCCCTTCAGGTACACAGTTGCCCGGCTCGATCCCACAGACATACGTGCCCTTGCGGTAGTTCTTCCACTGTGTGAGATAGGGGGCAGCCGCTGCATCCCAGGAGAGAGCAACACCGAACTCCTCAGAGGAGAGCACGACCTGCGCCTCTCCTTGTGCATTGGCACAGATCTGGTGAAAAAATACCTCTTCCTGGTGCCGTGGGACCGCACAGCGATAGCGAACCCACTCTTCGGAGGCCGCAGCCGCTACCGGGTCGCGCGGCACCACTGCCCGCACAGGCGCATGCAGATTGACACCAGCTTGGAGCAGTGGGTAGCCAAAATTGAAGTGATAGAGCACCATCAAAGGGGCTGGCGTGTCGTAGCGGTTTTCAACAACATCGATCACCTCGACCGCAGGCTCGCCAAGCACCATTCGAACGGTGCGGGCCAGATGGAGCTGCTGGTCAAACAGGGCACCTTCCGCCACCTCCCCGCTGACCTCGCTCACGTACTGCTGGCCTTGCCACCCACTGCGCACAGCCAGGTTGTAGGCACGCAGCAGACTGAAATCCCCATGCAGGTCGCGAAACTGGCCGCTCTGCGTGTCCTTCTCCGGCGGGCCAACGTGACGCAGACCGCAGGTCACCAGCAGCCCACCGTTGAAAAGACGCAGCCACCCCCCTCCAAAATCAGCGGCATGAGGCGATCCCTGGCTGATCCAGGTGAGCGGACGCCCGTTGTACGCAGCCAACCCAATGTCCAGGCCTCGGTCGGGCAGCAACGTCAACGTCAGCCCGCTGGCGTTGTAGCCGTCGACCACACGCAGGCCGTTCGTCAGTGTGGCCTGCCGCCAGTCGATAAACTGCCGGAGATCGACGCTGTGCTGTTCGAGCATCGCACGGCTCAGGTCAAAATTTGGCATGTTTGCGCTCCTTTCCGCTGCGCTGTGTGGCGGTCTGTCCGTTGGCGGTCTGTCCGTTGGCGCCGCCGCTCTCCTCCCCAAACAGCCCCAGCTGAATCCCCGCAGGGGGAGGCTCCGCGCCCTCCGCCCGCTCACGCAGATGCAGCTCGAGCAGCGCCGCTTCGATTTCACCGATAAAACGCGAAGGCAAGTTCTCCTGCCTTCGCCCATACAGAAAACGGCGCCGCGCATGGCTCAAGATCAGCTGGGTGCGGGCCCGGGTCATGGCCACATAAAAGATGCGCCGCTCCTCTTCCAGGTCACAGGGGTCATCAAGGCGCTGGTAGGGAGCCACCCCTTCTTCACAACCCGCCAGAAAGACCACCGGGAATTCCAGCCCTTTGGCGGCGTGAAAGGTCATCAAGGTCACACGATCCGCACGCAGGTCAAACCGATCCCCCGCACTTTCCAGCAGTGCCATTTCCAAAAAGTCGCGGCACCGCCTCCCAAAGGGAAGCGCCCGCTCGGCCAGCTGCTGGCTGAGTGTTTCGCTCAGCTCCAGGAACGCTGCAAGCGCTTCGATGCACGCCGCAAGGTTCTGGGTCGCCCAGGTTGCTTCCAGTTCTGTCCAGAAGTCGGCCAGTTTCTGCAGACGCCGCTGCTGGGACGCCGGGTATCTGCCCGCCAGCTGATGCAAAGCCGCCGGCAAGGTCGGCAGCAGACTGTGCGCCAGCAGCTGAGCGTCCGCCGCCGCAGTGTCCACACGGACCACCGCAGCAAGCAGCGCTTCCAAATGAAGCAGGCTGCGCGGGCTCTCCAACAGCCAGAGCGCATCCAGAAGCACACGCACCCCGGCACGAGACCAGAGCGGCTCCTGGCCGACTACCTGATAGGGGATGCCCGAACGGTCGAAGGCCTCGACCAGCGCAGAGGCCTGGGCGCTCAGGCGATAGAGCACCGCAAAGTCGCCAAAGCCGAGCGCGGCAGCAACTCTCCCATCTGCACGCCCCGAATCCAACGAAAAATAGCTGGTTCCCCCAACCCGCCGCTCGATCTGGTGGACGATCGTCTCCGCTTCAGCTTTGTCGGTCGGGGCCGCATGGATTTCAAGCTTGACCGCGCCGGGCAGGTGTGTCTGCAAAGGCAGACGGCCAGGGTCCGGGTTGTGACGGATCACCTGCATGGCTGCATCCAGAATCCCCTGTAGCGAACGGTAGATAAGGGCCAGACGTACGCAGCGAGCCGTCGGGTACTCTTGCAAAAATTCCAGAAAAAAACGGCGGTCCGCCCCCCGAAAGCCGTAGATCGCCTGGTCCGGATCCCCGATCGCACACACATTGGCCCCCCCTGCCGCCAGGCCGCGCAGCAGCGCTACTTGGGCCAGGTTGACATCCTGGTATTCGTCTACCGAGATGAACCGGTAGCGAGCATGCAGAGCGGCTGCGACGGCCGGGGACGTTGCCAGCAGCTGCGCAGCCAGGCTGACCAGGTCGTCGAAGTCAACAGCATTGGCCTGGCGCAGAGCAGCGTTGTAGGCGTCGAAGAGGGGCACATCCTCCCCTGCTGGCTGGCCCCACTGCTGTTTGGCCGCAGCGATCATGCGCAGGGCTTTTTCAAGGGTTGGCAAATCGGCGTCTGGCAGAAACCGCGCAAGCAGCTGGCGCTGGACCTCCTCGTCGACAATCACAAAATCCGCCCCAAGCCCCAGTTCAGCGGCAGATTGGCGCAGCAGGCTGGCCCCAAAGGCATGAAAGGTGCGGACAGTCACCCCGACCGCCCCCAACAGCCCGTCAAGCCGCTCGACCATCTCCTGAGCCGCTTTGTTGGTGAAGGTGATCGCCAAAAT
This sequence comes from Caldilinea sp., assembly GCA_026389955.1. Next base: position 5,116 of record JAPLGY010000463.1, read on the forward strand.
CTGCTGGGGAGGAACCCCGAGCGCACGCACCAGGTGGGCGACGCGCAAGGTCAGCGTGCGCGTCTTGCCGGTGCCGGGCCCAGCGGCGATCAGCAGCGGCACATCGGTGCACAAAACAGCAGCCTGCTGCTCTGCGTTGAGCTCGGCAAGCAGGCTGGCCTCCCCGCTGGGAGAGGCTGGCCGCAGGGGGACAGGGGGAGAATCCGGCTGCTGCACCGGCTGCTGCACCGGCTGCTGTGCCGGCTGCTGTGCCGGCTGGGGGGCGAAGAGCCCCTGCTGGGGGTCGTCTGCCCCCAGGGCTGCACGGCTGAAGACGCGCACAACCCCGTATTCGCCGTCGTAGCCGGCCTCGGCGTCGACCTGGCCGCGGCGCATGCGGTCGATTCCCTGGGCAAGCCTGGGGCCGCCGACTGCCGCAAGGGTGT
>JAPLGY010000287.1 GCA_026389955.1 Caldilinea sp.
GACGACGCAATTGTGGCTACTATCCTGCTATCACATGACGACAAAGAGCAAAGAACAGATACTGAACTTGACAATCAGGCGACGACCATTCTGGCATTGCGGCCGCAGGATATTACAGGTCTATATTTCCAGTTTGTGGCTCAATCCCGTTCGGGACGCGCTGCACTGGCAGAAGTAAGCCGACGCAGTCTTTCAACTTATCCACTCACCAGCATAGATCCAGTTCTCCCGGAACTGTCGGCACAAATCTGTAAGACAGCAGACAACCTTGCCGACCAGCAGTTGTGGACCCAAGATCAATATGTTGCTGCGTTGCGTTACTTGCTGTGGAAACGCCCCGCCGTCGCATGTTTGCAAGAAATGATTGATGGCCTCGGTGCAATGTGGCCGGAAAAAGTTCATGACGCACTGCAGATGAGTACGGAACTTGAGGAACGCCAGAAGCTGATTTCGTTCGAACCTGAAAACACATTTGCAGAACGCTATGATCGGGTCTTTGGCCCCTTACCCAACGGCCTCTATACACAAGATATTTTGAACGGTGATCAAGAGCACGTGATATTTCGTTGGTTTGTGCAAGCTGATGGAACAACGTTCAACCAAGCGTTGCTGGTTGGTGGCATTGACAGATTGTCGACGTATGCAGGGGATGCATCTTTGCGCATAGATATGCTCTGGCAGGATAGCCAAAAGTCCGGGCTGGAATCAGCCAGAGGGGGATACTGGCTGTGGAATGTGAGTACAGATACTCCCGAACGTTATGAACTTTCCCCAGATCAGAATTTTTGCATCTCGTTCATGTATAAAACGTCGATTGGTGGAGAAACAACGCCTGTAAGTGTTTTTTTTGATAACTCGCAGATGGTGCAGGGAGAGCAGCCTCTGGAAGCAACCGATGGTGTGTGGCGTAGGTACAGCCGGGTGATCCTGAATACAACTACTCGGTCACAAACGGTAGGTTTTTTGATACGCAATTTTGGAATAGGCATCATCTGGCTTGACGATCTATCCATTGCCCACTGTTAATTGGCATAATGTACTGTTGTATCTCATCTTTCGTGTAAGAAACGCGGCCAAAAGTTGAATGGGGGATGAACAGTGAACTGCAACTTTACCATGAGCGAGTAGATGACATCCCCCTGCTGGTTGGCGTTATGACGAAACTCGGCCTGTCCGAGGTAATCGACCGCACTCTTGGGGAACACTGGCTGCACGAGGGGATCAGCAATGGGTGGCTGACCGTTTTGTGGGTTGCCTATATTCTGTCGGAGGGGGATCATCGGAAGTCGAGTGTTCAGAAGTGGGTGGAGCGTCATGGGTTGACGTTGAGCCGTTTGTTGGAGCAGCCGCTGCGCAAAGATGTGGAAGCCAACGACGACAGATTGGGCATTCTGCTGACGCACTTGAGCGACGATACGAAATGGGGACGTTTGGAACGAGCGCTGTGGGCGGCGACGGTGGCAGCGTATGAGTTGGTGGCAAGTGGCGTGCGCCTGGACAGTACGACGGTGTCCGGATACCACACCCGCCACGAAGACGGTCTCATGCAACTGGGGCACAGCAAGGACCATCGCCCCGATCTGGCGCAGGTGAAGTTGATGGCAGCGGCGGCAGAACCGACAGGGCAATGGATTGCCTGTGATGTCGTGTCGGGTGAACAGGCCGACGATCCGTTGTATACGCCCCTGATCCAGCGAGTGCGCGAGATCATAGGGCGGCGCGGTGTATTGTATACGGGTGATTGCAAGATAGCGGCATTGGCGACGCGAGCAGAGCTGGTGCAGCAGGGTGACTACTATGTGACGAGTCTGCCCATGATCGGCGCCGTCGGCCAGCAATTTGACACCTGGGTCGATGCAGCGGTGACTGGTGACCAAGTAGCGACTTTGATTTGGCAGGAGAAGACACTGCTGGGCGCCGGTTACGAGTTTGTGCGGTCGATGATGTCTGAGATCGCTGACCAGCCAGTCACCTGGAATGAACGCATCCTGGTCTTCCGCTCGTTGACTTTGGCGCAAAGTCAGGCGACAGCTTTGGAGGAACGGTTGCAAAGGGCGACAGCGGATATCGAATAAGGTTGAGGGCTTGCTCACCATCACCTACCAAAAGGAAGAAGAAAGCAACATACGGTGGGTTGGGCGCGGACGCGGTGGTCCAAATCGTGAGACAAAGACCGTCACCACGGTGCGCTATGTTATCACGCATGTACAACGCAACCATCAGGCCATCCGTGCCCAGCAAGATTGTCTGGGCTGGCGAGTTCTGGTCACCAATCTGGCGGAAGAACAGATGTCTTTCAGCCAGACGGTCTGTCATTATCGTAACGCACCCATTATGGAAAACACCTTCCACCTGCTCAAAGACCGTCCGCTCGGCATCAGCCCGCTCTATGTCCGCAACGAT
>JAPLGY010000537.1 GCA_026389955.1 Caldilinea sp.
GAGCAGCGCCGCCAGCGCCGCCAATGCCGCCGTTCAGCACGTGCAAAGCTGGTACCACGGCACACCTGCTGGTGACTGGGTCAGCATGGCCGTGCCCAGCACCGGCGCCTACGGCTCCCCCGCCGGTGTGGTCTTCAGCTACCCAGTCACCGTCAGCGACGGCACCTATCAGATTGTCGAAGGGCTGGCCCTGAGCGATTTCGACCGCCAGCTGATCCAAACGACCGGCGCCGAGCTGCTCGAAGAAAAAACGGCCGTCGAAGAACTGCTCGGCCTCTGAAAAGCCAGCTGCTCTGTGCCCGCCCACTTGTCGGCCTCCCCCCAGAAGGGGATCTGGGGGGACTGTGCTGCCCCCGCTCCCTTGCCTGTTCTCGAAACAGACCCAGCCAAGACCTGAAGTTGCCAGAAACAATGCGATCCTGTACAATTTTTCACCATCCAAACAATGCCAACTGTGATACAGTTGGCTGGGGGAAAGCGACGCTCTCCCCTTCGTTCACAACCAGCCAGGCGCAGCAGCCCTCTGGGCCCGCTGCACGCTACAAAAAGGGATGAGTTCTATGACGGCCCCAGTAGCACGATTTAGCGACCTGAAACAAGAACAGATCAACGAATTTCTGCACGACCGTATCCAGGTCCCCGAGGATCTGCAGTCCAATGTGATGATCACAACCCTGGACAAAGTCTACAACTGGAGCCGAAAGTCCAGCATGTGGCCCTTGCTCTTCGGGCTGGCCTGCTGTGCGATCGAGATGATTGCAACCGCCGCCAGCCGGTACGATCTGGCCCGCTTTGGGATGGAGGTCATGCGCCCCAGCCCGCGACAGAGCGACCTCATGATTGTGTCCGGCACAGTCACCAAAAAGATGGTGCCGGCGATCGTTCGGATTTACAACCAGATGGCCGAGCCGCGCTATGTGCTGAGCATGGGTGCCTGTGCGACCGGCGGGGGACCGTTCAAAGAAGGCTACTCGGTGGTCAGCGGCATCGACAAATATATTCCGGTCGACGTCTATGTCCCGGGTTGCCCTCCCACCCCAGAAGCGCTGATCTATGGGCTGCTCAAGCTGCACGAAAAGGTGGAACGCCAAAGCATCACCAGCGTCCCCTGGTACCGCAAAGGGAGCAGCGAGGCTGTCCCGGTTCCCATCCTCGGCCCCGATCTTTTCGACCCGCGCAAGGTGCAGGTCATCAAAGAACATACCCTGGGCAGTGCAGCGGCTGTCAAAAGCGCTGTCGCCAGCAAAGCCCGGCTGCAGCCCCAGCCCATGGCCGAAGAGGTCAAAGCGCGCATCCGCGCCGCACAGGCCCAGTATCGAACACAAAAACAGCCAGCCTGACCCAGGCTGCACAGGCTGAACACAAGCATGGAGTACAACCTCTGGGGGGTCTGACATGAGTGAAGCTACGATGGTTGCTGCGGCCCCGGTCGCAGACCCAGCCCTGCCCTTCCACGACGCTGTGGCAGGAGCGGTCATCGGAACATGGGCGGACAGCACCGACAAAGCGCTCTTCGTTGCGCCCGATCGCCTGCTGGCCTTGCTGACTTACCTGCGCGACGCACAGCAGTACGATCTCTTGTCGAGCGTCACCTGCGTCGATTACTCGGCGTACAAAGGCAAAAACCGCGCCGGGATCGACGAACGCTTCGACGTCGTCTACCACCTCTACAGCACCCGCAAGGGCGGCGACGCGCTGCGCCTGCATGTCCGCGTGCCGGCCGACGACACCGTACCTTCCGCCACCAGCGTCTACCCCGGAGCCAATCTGCAGGAGCGAGAGGTCTATGACCTCTTCGGGATCCGATTCGCCGGCCACCCCAACCTGCGCCGCGTTCTGACCTGGGAAGGGTTCAACGGCCACCCCCTGCGCAAGGACTGGAAAGAGGCCTACTACGAAGAGGAAGCCAAACCCTTCAAAAGCCGCCACCCCGGTGGCGGCTACCAGTGGCACGAAGAAAAGCTGCCCTGGGGGGACAACACCACCTACCCTGCCGGCTGGGACCCGGACTCCTGGAAAGAGCCCGTCTCGTATGTGCCGGTCAGCCAGGCCCCCCACCACGGGTACGGCGATCTGGATACCGAGTCGATTGTGATCAACCTGGGGCCCCACCACCCCAGCACCCACGGTGTCTTCCGCATGTTGACCCGGCTGGAAGGGGAGACAATCCTGGCGCTCGAACCAGAGATGGGATACTTGCATCGCAACCACGAAAAGATCGGCGAACGCAATACCTGGCTGATGAACATGCCGTTCACCGACCGGCTCGACTATATCAACTCGATGAGCAACAACCTCGGCTACGCGCTGGCAGTCGAAAAGCTGCTGGGGGTCGAGGTGCCCGAACGGGCCCAGTACATCCGGGTGATTATGGCCGAGCTGACCCGCATCATCAACCACACCTGGTCGATCGGCTTTATCCTCAACGACCTGGGGGCGCTGCAGACCCCAGCCCTTTACGCCATCGAAGAGCGGGAAATGATCCTGGATCTCTTCGAGGAGGTCAGCGGGGCACGGCTGATGTGCAACTATCTGCGCTTCGGCGGTGTCGTGCGCGACCTGACCCCCGGCTGGGAAGACCGCGCCAAATACCTGGTGAGCGACAGCCTGCCCCGCGCGCTGGACCAGCTGGACGAACTGCTCAGCGACAACGAAATTGTCAAGGCGCGCGGACGAGGAGTCGGCTACCTTTCTGCCCAGGATCTGATTGCGTTGAGCGTCACAGGCCCTATGCTGCGCGCAGCCGGGGTCCCCTACGACATCCGCAAAGCAGCCCCCTACGCTATCTACGACCGCTTCGACTTTGCAGTGCCGACGTTGCCAGAAAGTGACATCTACGCACGCTACTATATCCGCCTGCTCGAAGCGCGCGAGAGCCTCCGAATCTTGAAGCAGGCGCTGCGCGACATCCCCAAAACAGGCGAAGTCCTGGGGGGCAAAGGCGGCTATACCTTCCGCCCGGTCGAAGGAGAGGCCTACGCCCGTGTCGAGGCTCCCAAAGGTGAACTTGGCTATTTTGTGGTCAGCGACGACTGCTCAAAGGCCTTGGCATCACCCTCAAACACTTTACAGATACCTTTGCAGACGATCGACGCAAAGAACCCGCCCGCTACGAGGGCAGCATCCAGATCGACGCTCGACGCCGCGTGATCGACCAGCCGATCACCCAGGAAGGGTTGCTCACCATCCAATACCCGGAGGAGCGGCGCCTGCTGCCAGAACGCTTCCGCTATATCCCGATGCTGATCTGGGATACCGAAGTCGGCGAAGACCGCTGCACCGCCTGCGGCATCTGCGCCAAGGTCTGCCCACCCCAGTGTATCTGGATCGTGCGGGACATGGACGACAACGGCAAACCCGTCACGCGCCCTTCAGAATTTTACATCGACGTCGCTGTCTGCATGAGCTGCAGCTTCTGCACCGAGTTCTGTCCGTTCGACGCCATCAAGATGAACCACGATTACGAACTGGCTGTCTACGACCGCTACCCCCAGTTGGTCTACGACAAAGCCGAGCTGACCGTCCCCCTCGAATACTATGCAGCGCTCTGGCCCTCCCAGTTCGCCGAAGAACAACAGCGCCGGGCCCAGGAAAAGGAAGAAGACCGACGACGCGAGGAAGAAAAGAAACAGGCAGCAGAAGCCAAAGCTGCCAAACGCAGCCAAGAAGCGCCGGAGGCCCCCAAAAACCAGCCAGCTGCACGCAAAACAGATGACAACAGAGAAACGGCAGCCGGCGACACCGCCGAAGCAGAAGCCAAACGCGTCCGCCTCGAAGAAATGAAACGCAAAGCAGCTGAAAAAGCCGCCCAACGCAAAAAAGAGAGCGGATCCTGACCCCTCCGCACATCCTGTCTGCGGGACGATGGATCTTGTCCGCCGCCCCGCAGAGCGTGGATTCGGTTTCTCCAGGAGACAACGCACCATGGCAGTGAAAATTACCTGGCACGGACACGCTACCTTCAGCCTCGATATAGAAGGGGTCAGGCTGGTCGTCGACCCCTTTCTGCACCCCCACAACCCGGCGGCCACCGTCACAGCAGAACAGCTGGCAGCAGACTTTATTCTGGTGACCCACGGCCACATCGACCACATCGCCGACGTGCTCCCCCTGGCCCGACACACCGGAGCCGCCGTGATCAGCAACGTCGAAATCGCCCACTGGTTGAAAAAACAAGGGCTCCCTTCAACACATGGGATGAACCTGGGCGGAGGACACACCTTTTCGTTCGGCCGTCTCCGGCTGACGATCGCCCACCACAGCAGCGAGCTGCCCGACGGCTCCTACGGCGGAAGCCCTGTCGGTTTTTTGATCAACTGCAACGACGGCCACGACCTCTACATCGCCGGAGATACTGCCCTGACCTACGACATGAAACTGATCGGCGATGCCGGCGGCGTCGACCTGGCCATCCTGCCGATCGGCGACTACTACACCATGGGCCCCCAAGAGGCCGCAGTGGCAGCCCAGTGGGTGAAAGCCAAACAGGTCATCCCCTGCCACTACAACACCTTTCCGATGATCCAGGTCGACGCCGCTGCCTTTGCCCGCCGTCTCCAGCAGGAGGCCGAGATCGACTGCACCCTCCTTGCGCCCGGCGAGTCGACGGCTCTCTGACAAGAAGCTGTGCCGATGTCTCTTTCTCTTTTGCTCAGCCTACCCTGCGCACTACCCGTCAGGCCCTGGCCGAACTGGGGCGGGCCAGCCCGTCTTCCCCTCCCCCCAATATCGATCTGGAACTCTGAACTTTTTGGCGGAGGGACCCCCAAATGCCTGTCAGAGCCGTGCTGGGGCAGCCGTCCAGGAGTCTTTATGAACACTTTTGTACGCAAGAAAGGCCGTGAAGTTTATGTCGGATATCAGCGAGTTTGGCGTCCACACCAAAGCGGAGCTGCTTTTTCCGGCGCACCTGATTCCAAGCCTGCGCGATCTGCGCGGGGAGGAGTGGAAGACGCTGGTCGATCGCGTGGCTGCCCTGCCCGAAACCCACCCGGACAGCCTGGCATTTGTGCTGATGATGATCGAGCTGGACAGTTGCCTCAAATGCAACAGCAACAATTACAAATTTCTGCGCGGCTGCTATCTGTGCGCCACCCAGACCATCCAGTCGTTCAAAGGGGGGGACCAGGAGCTGCTGATGCTGTATGCCAGGGCCCAGCAGGAGTTGAGCAGCCATCTCCGACAAGGCAGCCGACCCAGCGAGTGGATGGCAGCAGGTTGAACAGAGGTCCCGTACGTTGATCCCCCTGCCGCCGCCCGCTGGCCACCCACGCATCGCCATCATCGGGGGCGGTGTGACCGGT
>JAPLGY010000705.1 GCA_026389955.1 Caldilinea sp.
CCAGTTGCGAGCCAGCCAGTTGCGAGCCAGCCAGTTGCGAGCCAGCCAGTTGCGAGCCAGCCAGTTGCGAGCAGATCGTGTAACGGCCAGAGAAGGAGTTTGAAATGACCGAAAATTTTGTAGAATCCGCCAAGAATCAGATGGGCGGGGTAGAGCGGTTGCTCAAAGGGTTGCCGGGAATTCGGGGATATGTCGACAAGGAGCTGCGGCGGGATGCAGACAAGCGGGTGCGCGAGGCGATCGCCGCTTCGCTCGACCAGAGCCGGACAGCCTTGGTGGCTGTCCAAAACAACCTGCTCAAGGCGGGCGGCCTGGCGCTGATGGACGAGGTAAACGAAGCGGCGGTGGCGCTGCAGACGCTGGCCGACCGCATCAAGACAGCGAGCTACGGCTACGCCGGGCTTTTTGACCCGGTGCGCATCAAAGAGGCACAGCTGGACGCGCTGGTGCGCTTCGACCAGGCGTTGGCCCGAGAAGCTGGAGCCGTGCACGCCCGGGTTGAAGCGCTGGCTGCGGCCATCCAGCAGCGTGCAGACTTCAACGTTGCGCTGGAAGAGTTCAACCGAACCGTCATCCACCTCAACACCCTTTTCGGCAAACGGGGGCAGGCGATCGAGGTCCCGACCTTGTTGGACGACCCCACGTATTTGCCGGCGGAGGATCCTGGCGCTGCCCGCTGAGCGTGCGGCCGAGGATTGGCTGCGGTGTCCTGCATGCGCAGGGGTGGGGACAGCAGTGTGGGTGGAAGTGTCGCCGGGTTTTTGTAAACTCTTCTGTAGACAAGAAAGGGAGCAGCTGCAATGCCAAGAATTATCGATGTCGTCGAAGTCCCTGACCAGGGGGCCAGCGACCTGGTGTCGCGTGTGCCAGAGGTGGGTTCCGGGGATTTTCGCCTGGGCAGCCAGGTGATTGTGCGGGAGAGCCAGAACGCGATTTTTTACCGAGACGGCAAATCGCTCGACACGTTTGGCCCCGGACGTCACACGATCACGACCGCCAATTTGCCGCTGATCAGCAGTGTGATGAGTTTTTTCACGGGGGGGAACGATGTTTTTACCGCTGAGGTTTTTTTCGTCAACCTGCGCGAGTTCACCGATCTGAAGTGGGGGACCCCACAGCCGATCAGCCTGCGCGACAGCGAGTTGGGGTTTGCTCGGGTGCGCGGCTTTGGCCAGTACACGATCCAGATCGCCGAACCCAAACGGTTTGTCGACCAGGTTGTCGGCACGCAGGGGCTGTTTCGGACCAGCCAGATCGAAGACTATCTGCGCAACGCCATCGTCAGCACCCTGACCGATGTGTTGGGCGAAAACATGACCAGCCTCTTCGACCTGCCCCGGCTGATGGACGAACTGGGGGCAGCGGTCAAAGCCAAGGCCACTGCTTCGTTCGCTGCGATGGGCATCCACCTCAAGCAGTTGATGGTTGTTTCGATCACCCCGACCGACGAGACGGCCAAGGCGATCGACGAGCGGGCCAGCATGGGAGCCTTCGGCAACCTGGACTCTTATCTCAAGTACAAGGCTGCACGTGCGATGGGCGATGCTGCCAACAACCCAGCGGGCAGCGGCACCGCAGAAGGGGTGGGGTTGGGGGCTGGGATTGGCTTGGGGGCTGGGATGGCTGGCATGATCTCGCAGGCGATGCAAAGTTCGGCGCTGCCCGCCGCTGCGCCGTCGGCAACCTCTGCGGCGGTGCCGGCGATTCTGACGCTGGAAGAGGCAGCCGCCTATCTCAAAGTTGCGCCCGCTGATGTGGAAGCCGCCATCGCGGCCGGCGATCTCAAGGCAAAAAAGATCGGCAGCCAGTACCGGATTGCCAAGGATGCGGTCGACGCTTTTCTGGCCAGCTGAGCTGTTGCCCCCTCTGCTTGCAGCCAGTCTGGTTGAAGGCACAAAGTTGAAGGCACAAAGCAGAGAGCCGCTGTAAGCGGGCGGAGCAGGATACGATGAGCGAGCTGAACAGCACAAGAGAGCCCCACGGGACGCAAGCCCGCCCTGAAGCGCGGGCTTCGGCCTGGGAGGTGGCGCTGGCAGCTGTGTTGTTGGTGGGCTGTCTGCTCGGCGGGCAGGTGCTGGCCGAGGCGCAGCCCGCCGAGCAGGCGGTCGGGGTGCTGCGCTTTGCGGCGACGCTCGAAGGCACGACAACTCGCCAGGCGGTCGAGCTGGTCGAAGCTGCACGTCTGGACCCTGCGATCGGTGCGCTGGTGTTGGAGATCGCCAGCCCTGGGGGGGTGGCTTCCAGCAGCGAACTGTTGTTCTATACGCTGCTCAATTTCCGCCAGCACAAGCCGCTGGTGGTGGTGATCGACGAGATAGCCGCCAGCGGCGGCTACTATCTAGCGGTCGCTGGGAACCGGATCTATGCGCCGCCCAGCAGCCATATCGGCAACATCGGCACACGCGGCAAGCGTCCGAGCGACCCGGCTTTGGCCCCGGAGGAGCTGAGCAGTGGCCCCTACAAGCTGGACGGCGGCAGCCGGTTTGAACAGATCCACCAGCTTGACCTGGCCCGCAATGCCTTTCTGCACAATGTGGTCGCCCAACGGGCGCAGGCCGAGCTCGTCCCTCTCCAGATCAGCGCCGCTGAGCTGGCCGAGGCGCGCCTTTATCTGGGCAGCGAAGCGCTGGCCCTGGGGCTGATCGACGGCCATGGCAGCCGTGCCGAAGGTGTAGAAGCCGCAGCCGAGCTGGCAGGGCTGGAGAGCTACCAGGTGGTCGACCTGCCAGCCTATCTGGGCCAGGAGCCGATCACAGAGAGCCCGGCAGACAGCGCTCAGGCGCTGCTGGCACAGGTGCCGCCGGGCACCATCCTGATGTTGGACACGCGGGTTCCTTTTCCAGAGCGGGCGTGGCCTGCCAACCTGCGTTCCCTGCGCAAAGCACGCGGTGTGGGAGAGGCCGGCCTTCTGGAGCTCTCCAGCAGCCCAGCCTCTCCTCCCCAAAAGGACCCACCATGAGGACCCGATGCGACAAAGCAGACGCTGGTTACTGATCTGGGCTGCTGGGCTGCTGCTGCTCTTTGGCCCAATCAGCCTGCGTTCTTTGCAGCCCGAGCCGAGCCCAGCCTACACGCCCCCAGCCATCGCCACTGCCGCCCTGGCGGCCACCCCGGTGCCGACCGTGACAGCTGCCGCGCTGGCGGCCCAGCCGGTAGAACCCGCGACGACCCGGCCAGGCCCTGTGGTTGTCGACCTGGCCCATTACTCGAATCTTGAGCGTGATCGGTTCCACGCGCTGGCCAGCCGCCTGGCGGCTCGGGGGATCGACCTCCGTTTTTGGCTGCCCACTGTTTCCCTGGACAGCGTGCCCTCTTTCGCTGCGTTTCCGGACCAGTCGGCGGACCTGCACAAGGTTCTGGCCGACGCCAGCGCGCTGGTTGTGGTCAGCCCTTTCTTTCTATACAACCGCCAGGAGATCCAGGTCGTCGAACGTTTTCTGACAGATGGGGGGCGTCTGCTGCTGATCAGCGACCCGGACGTCGAGAGCGACGCCGCGCGCGACACCAACAGCCTGGCGCTGCCCTTTGACATCGTCTTCCAAGAAGATTACCTCTACGATGTCACCGACAACGACGCCAACTACACCCATTTTTTCCAGGGAAGCTATCTGGACCAGGCGGCAGAACTGGCGGGCAGCCGGATCGGTTTTTACGGCGGGCGCAGCATCGAAGGGGCGGTCATTCCCCAGATGCGCAGCGCACCCAGCACCTTGAGCAGCCTGCGCACCGGCCAAAACGCCTTCACAACGGTGGCACTCGGCGGCCGGACGGGCAGCCGCACCGCCGGCCGCGTGCTGGCGCTCAGCGATTTTGATGTTTTGACCGACCCCTATGTGGCGCGCCATGACAACCGGCGCATGCTGGACTTCGTCGTCGCCTTTCTGGCGGGCGGCAGACGCAGCCAGACGGTTGTCGATTTTCCAGAATTTCTGGGGCCGCAGGTTGCGTTGGTCGTTGTCAGCGACGAGGCCGCCGGGGCTCCGTCGATCCGCCAGGCTGCGGCGCTCCAGCTGCTCCTCGAACGTTCTGGCCGTACGCTGCAGCTGGGCATGACGCGCTGGCTGACAGACAGCCTGTCCGCCCCCAACGCCGATCTGCTCGTCGTCGCCCGCTATCAAGCGGTCGACAAGAGGAGCTCGCTGCTCGCCGAGGCCGGCTTTGTGCTGCACCAGGGGCCTGCCCCCCTTCCCGGCGGCACACCGTCTCCGCCGACAGCGACGCCGCAGCGCGCTGTGCCGACCCCACCGCCTCTCACGCCAGCCGTGTTCCCGGCCAAACCACTTCCGGCGACCACCGACCTGCTTCAGTTCAGCGCAAGCCAGGCGGGCAGCGCGGATGCGGAACGGCCAGCCACGCATGCCTCCCTCGCCGAGCCCTCCCCGACCGAACCGGCAGCCCCGCCAGAATTTGCTCCATCAGCCACGCCAGAACCCACCCTCTATCTGGTGCAGGAAGACGGCATCCACCTGATCGCCAGTGAAACGCTGCTGTTTCTGCAGCGCAGCGAGACCGACGGCCGCCGCCTCTTTGCGCTCCTTGCAGACAGCGAAGCAGCCCTTCAAACCGGGCTGAAACGGCTGCTCGAACAGGAT
>JAPLGY010000461.1 GCA_026389955.1 Caldilinea sp.
GGCCCGCACCCAAGAGGGCGAACGGATCACCTTCCACGACCCTTGTTATCTGGGTCGACAGAATGGGATTGTCGACGAGCCGCGCGTCTTGCTCCAGCAAAGCCATGGTTTGCTGGTCGAGATGCCGCGCCATGGCAGCCAATCCTTCTGTTGTGGTGCCGGCGGGGCTCAGATTTGGAAGGAGGAGGAAGCGGGCAGCGCCGCTGTCAACCAGACGCGCTACGCCGAAGCGGCGGCCACCGGGGCCCAGACGATTGCGGTCGGCTGTCCGTTCTGCTTGACCATGCTGTCGGACGCAGCCCGGCAGGCCGGCCAGGGGATTCAGGTCAAGGAGATCACGGAGCTCCTGCGGGGAGAGGCTGGCGGATCCACTCCTCGAAGAGGGTGAACAGGGCTGGGTCGGAGAGCGTGTGCAGTTCGTTCAGCCACTTCTCGGTATCGACGATCTGCCAACGGTAGCGTTCGACATAGCTGCGCAGAAAGCGGTCGAACTGGCGTTCTCCGACTCTTTGGCGGACGATCTCCCAGAAGATGGCCCCCTTGGCGTAGACGATCGTCTCATACTGGCTGCCGTTGAGGAAGGCTTGGACAGGCTGGTCGACTGCTGCGTCCTGGGAGCGGCTGCGCAGCCCCTCCACCGGGGTCCGCCACCGTTGTCTGGCCAGCTGTTCGGCCTGGTCGTTGCCGCGCAAATCCTGGATGTAGAGCCGCATCGAGAACTCTGCCAGCGCCTCGTCCAGCCAGGGGGCGTTGACAGGGTCGTTGTGGACGATCTGGTACCACCACTGATGTGCGGTCTCGTGTGCGGCCAGGAGTTCCAGCCGGTCACGAAACCGTCCATAGGTTTCGACCCCCAGCAGAATCACCTGGGGGTACTCCATCCCGCGGTAGTTGATCGGGGCCGGCGCCACGCGCAGATCGACAAAGGGATAGCTGCCGAACCGGTCGCTGTAGATGCGCAGCGCCTGTGCGGTGTAGCGCAGTGCTGCCCGTCCGGCCGCTTCTTCGCCGGGCAGGTAGTAACTGGTTACCTGCGTGCCATAGGCTTCGGTGGTCACCTGGCTGAACAGCGGGCTGACATGAATCAGAAACTCGCGCGAGGGGCCGGTGACATAGACCCGCCGGGCCTGGTCGCCGATCGGTTCGTTTGCCACTTCGGTGCCGCTGGTCACGGCCACCCAGCTGGACGGCAACGTCAGGGTGACGGAGAAGAGGGAGATCGGATGGAAGGCGGAGTCTCCCCGCTCGTCGCCGATCTCGAGCCACCACTGGCCGGTGCCCAGCGTTGGGCCGTCGGTGTAGACAGCCAAAGCAGGATAGAAGAGCGGCAGGCTGACCATCTGTTGGCTGCGTCCGAAGAGTGCATAGACGGCGGTCTGGTCGTTCCAGCGGGGAAACTCCAGCCGCCAGGTCAAGGCGACCGACACTTCTCGTCCCGACAAGAGTGGCACTTCCAGATCCAGACGCACGGCTGTGTTTTCGCTGACGTAGACAAAGGGGGTTGGGCTGTTCTCCACCAACGCGCTTTGCACCACCAGGTTGCCGCCGTAGTGGCGCAGCATCGGGTAGAGCCGAAAGATCAGGTAGGTCCATGGGTCGTTGCTGTTGTTGGGGACGGCGATTCTGGCGCTGCCGAAGAGCTGATTTTTGGAGAGGTCGAGGGTCGCGCTGATGGCGTAGCGGGGGACCGGGCCCAGCAGATCCAAATCTTGCTGAAACGCTGGTTTTAGCGCGGGTCGGTAGGCGGCGTAGGGATCGGCGGGGGGCGCTGCGTTTGTGCAGCCGCCCAGGATCAGGGTCAGCAGCAGCCAGAGGCTGCTGCCCAGGCTGGAGGCCAGCCAGACAAATCGATGGGACCTGCGGCAACGTTTTATTTGCTGCAACCGTGATGCCCTCTCTCTGTAAGAATAGACACTTCATCTGGCGAACTGCCTATGATATGCTGTCGTGGAGCAGGCCACACCCCTACTTTTGTAACATTTTTTGGGGCACCTTGCAAGTAAGCTGGATCCATAAAAACTCAGGCAGGGACATGGCAGCAACCACTTTTGTACTTTTGATTCGGCACGGCGAAAACGAGTTTGTTGCCACCCACAGATTGGCAGGCCGTCTTCCTGGCGTCCAGCTCAACGAAAAAGGGGTTGCCCAGGCAGCGCAGCTGGTGGAGTTTTTGCAGGAGCAGCCGCTGGCTGCGGTGTACAGCAGCCCGCTGCTTCGTTGTCTGGAGACTGCTCGTCCGCTGGCTGCGGCCCGTGCGCTGCCGGTGGGTGAGGTGCCTGCTTTTTTGGAGGTGGACTACGGAGAATGGCAGGGAGCCGATCTGCGTGAGCTGTCCAAATTGCCGGAATGGCACAAAGTCCAGTATGCCCCCAGCTCCTTCCGTTTTCCTGGGGGGGAGACTTTGCGTGAGGTGCAGCACCGCGCCGTCACTGGCTTGGACAGTCTGCGTGTTCAGCATCCAAACGCTGTGATTGCACTGTTCGCGCACGGCGATGTGATTCGTACGATGCTTGCCCACTATTTGGGGGTTCCGCTCGACCTTTTTCAGCGGATTGTCATCCAGACGGCTTCGGTCAGTGTTTTGTCGTTTGTCGACGACCATCCGGCCGTTTTGGGGATGAACTGTCTGGCGCGGTTGCCTCGGATCGAGCTCAAGCCTTCTTCGGAAAAGGGGGAGGAGGGCAGTGTTTCTGACGCCGGCTCTGCAGGAACGAACCGATGAACAGTGGATGGAGAGAAGGGGTGCGCGCCAGAGCGTGGCCTCACCGCGACCTGTGGCCTCTCGGCTGCGGGTCTTTCCGGCGCGCAAAAGCCGCAACAGAGCGACACCATGCAGTATCAACATGATTTGAACCCAGTCGACAGCATCGTCGCCGACGCAGTCGGCGAGCCGGGCAAGCGCACATTTTTTCTGCAGGCACGTCAGGGGCGCCAGTTGGTCAGCGTGATGCTGGAAAAGCAGGAGGTCAACAACCTGGCGCTCAGCATTCTCCAGCTGCTGGAAGAGCTGGAGGAGCGTTACCCAGATCTGCCGCCAGCGCAGCAAGGTGGCCGCGCAGCGCAGGCTGTGGTTCCGTTTGAGCCGGTCTTTCGTTCTTCTCAGCTGATCCTTGGCTACGACGAAACGAACGACCGGATCTGGGTCATTGCCAAGGCGTTGGTGGCAGACGAGTCTGGCACCTGGCTCAGCCCTGAAGACGAGCGGGTTCCAGCCGTCCGTTTTGTCGCCACGCGAGCGCAGATGCGTTCGTTGAGCGACTATGCATTGCAGGTTGTCGCCAGCGGGCGTCCGATCTGCCCGCTTTGTGGGCGTCCGATCGACTACGGCGGCCATTTTTGTCCGCGCACCGACGGCCATGCCATGCCGATTGTGCTGTGATGTGGGCGATATATGGCGGTTGAACTGACTGAAGCGCAGGTGTTGACCACCTTGCAGCAGGGGAGCATGGCTGAAAAGGGATTGCTTCCCTACAGCTCCAACCACAGCTTTTTGGTTGTCGTCGAGCATGAGGAGTGGGCGCTGCCGGCGGTCTACAAACCAAGGCGTGGAGAGACGCCGTTGTGGGATTTTGCCAGGGGCACGCTTTGTCGCCGCGAGAGAGCCGCCTATGTGGTCAGCCAGGCTCTGGGGTGGCGGCTGGTTCCGCCTACGGTGTTGCGGAGCGGCACACGGGGGCTGGGCAGCGTGCAATTTTTTGTCGACCACGACAGCGACAGCCACTATTTTTCGGCGGCAGAAGACGCTCGCTTTACCGATTCTTTTCGCCAGCTGGCCCTCTTCGACTTTGTGATCAACAACGCCGACCGCAAGAGTGGGCACTGTCTGGTGGGCAACGACGGCCGTGTGTGGGCCATCGACCACGGCATTTGTTTTCATGCGGACTACAAGCTGCGTACGGTGGTCTGGGAGTTCAGCGACACCCCGATCGAAGCCACCTATCAGGTCGACCTGGCCGAGCTGAACGCCGAGCTGCGTGAGGGGGAGCTGGGGGAGCAGCTGGCAGAGTTGCTGGCGCAGGAAGAAGTGGATGCGCTCCGGCAGCGTGTTGCCCAGCTGCTGCAGACCGGCCGTTATCCGGCCCCTTCCGAATTTCGCCGCAACTACCCTTGGCCGCCCATCTAGGCCATCCAGCGCCGTTGCGGGCGCAACTGTTCTCGGGGGATCGCGCGCCGGGCGCGCAAGGAGAGATCTTGTGAAAGCGGTTGTCATGGCTGGGGGGGAAGGTTCTCGGCTGCGCCCGTTGACGATTGGCCGTCCCAAGCCGATGGTTCCGATCGTCAACAAAACTGTGATTGGCCACATCTTTGACCTGCTCAAGTACCACGGGATCACCGAGGTGGTGGTCACGCTGCGCTATATGGCCTCGGCGATCGAAGACTTTTACGACGACGGCAGCACGGTCGGTATGCAGATTACCTATGTGGTGGAGGAAGCGCCGCTAGGCACGGCGGGCAGCGTCAAAAATGCGGCTCGTTATCTTGACGAGACCTTTATCGTGATCAGCGGCGATGCGCTGACCGACTTTGACCTGGAGAAAATCGTCCGTGTCCACCAAGAACGTGGGGCGCTGGCCAGCATCACCTTGGCCCATGTGCCTGACCCGCTCGAGTTTGGGGTGATCATCACTGCGCCAGACGGTCGCGTCCTGCAATTTTTAGAAAAGCCATCGTGGGGGGAAGTGTTGTCGGACACCGTCAACACAGGGCTGTACGTGCTCGAGCCAGAGGTGCTGGAGCTTATTCCAGAGGGGGTCCCCTACGATTTTTCCAGCGAACTCTTTCCTCGTCTGCTGGCCGACCAACGAGCGCTTTACGGCTACATTGCCGACGGCTACTGGTGTGACGTTGGCAACATGGCCGAGTACATGCGTGCCAACGCCGATGTGCTCTACGGTCGGCTGCGGCTGGCCGAGCCGATCGGAACCCACCTGGGCGGCGGGATCTGGGTGGGCGATCAGGTCGAGATCGCACCGAGCGCCCAGCTTTTTGGCCCTATCTACCTGGGCAACGAGGTCAAGATCAAGGGGGATGTGCGCATCTACGGGCCGGCGGCGATTCGCGACTACACGATCGTCGACAACCACACCAGCATCGAACGCTGCATCGTCTGGCGCAACAACTACATCGGCGAATCCTGCGAACTGCGCGGGGCCATCATCACCCGTCAGTGCAGCGTGAAAGCCCAGGCCATTCTGTTGGAAGGGGTCGTCGTCGGCGACAACTGTGTGATCGGTGAAGGGGCTGTGCTCCACACCAACGTCAAACTCTGGCCCAGCAAGGAGGTCGAAGCGGGTGCGACGATCAAAGACAGCATTATCTGGGGCAACCAGGGCCGCCGTGTGCTCTTTAACCGGTTCGGAGCCTCTGGGGTTGTCAACATCGATCTGACCCCAGAGTTTGCCGCCAAGCTGAGTGCGGCGTTGGGGGCCACCCTGCCCAAAGGCAGCTACGTCGCCATCAACCGTGATTCACACCGCAGCTCGCGCATGCTCAAACGGGCCCTGATCAGCGGGCTGCCCGGGACGGGTGTCAATGTCTGGGATCTGGGCAGCGTAGCCATCCCGGTTCTGCGCCACTATGTGCGTCAGCGCAAGGACTCTTCGGCCGGCATCCATGTGCGGCTCAGCCCCTTCGACCAACGGGTGGTGGATATCCGGATTGTCGACGGCCAGGGGCTCAACCAGACGCCAGCCGCCGAGCGTGCGATCGAACGCAGCTTTGTGCGCGAAGATTTTCGGCGTGCCTTTCTCGACGAAATCGGCGTGATCGCCTATGCCCACGAACCGATCGCCGAGTATACGGGAGATTTTATGCGCCACGTCGACGCGCTGCGCATTCGCAACTACGGCTTCAAACTGGTCTGCGACTATTCTCACGGGCTGGCAGGCGACACCCTGGCCGCCATCTTCAACCAGCTCGGCGTCGATGTGGTGCCGCTCAATGCCCGCGTCGACGAGACCAAGCTGGCCATGCTGCAGACCGAATTCAAAACCAACCAAGAACGGATGGGAAAAATTGTGCGTGCGCTCGACGCTCAGTTGGGGGTCCAGGTGGATGTTGGCGGTGAAAAGCTTTTTTTGGTCGATGAGCGGGGCGATCTGATCGACGATGTCACTGCGGCTGCGTTGATGCTCGAGCTGGCTCTGTACGCCCATCCCGGCCGCCCGGTCGCCGTCCCGATCACGATGCCCAATGCCTTCGAGACGATCGCCAACTGGCACGGCGCCCGGCTCCTGCGCATCGCCCAGAACCTGCACGGCCCGATGCACACTGCCAGCTATGTCGGTGTCCTTGTGATCGCAGATGGGGCGGGCAGCTTCATCTTCCCCGGTTTCCAGCCTGCCGTCGACGGCATGATGGCCATCGTCCGTCTGCTCGAATATCTGGCGATCCGAAAACTGCCGCTCAGCGAGATTGTCGCGTACTTGCCGCGCTCGCATCTGGCCAAAGAATCGGTTGCCTGCGGCTGGGAGCACAAAGCCACTGTCATGCGTCTTCTGATGGAACAGCACCAGAACCGTCCGATCGACTCGATCGACGGGCTCAAGCTCCATCTGGACCATGGCGAATGGGTGCATCTCTCGCCCAACCCTGAAAAGCCCCGTTTCGAGATCGTCGCCGAGGCCGAAAATGCAGCGCGTGCCGGGGAACTGGCGGTCTACTATCGACAGTGCATCGAGACCTTGCTTCAGGAGAACAACGGCAGCCGCCGCCAGGGGGAATGAACCACGATGGACGGACTGCTGCTGCAGACGTGTTCTGCCCATGGGACCCGCAGGGTTGGGGTTGCCTTGGGGCATGTGCTGTTGGGGGGGGAAGTGTTGGCGCTCTGCGGCAATTTGGGGGCTGGCAAAACAACGCTGGTGCAGGGCATCGCTGTCGGCCTGGGGTTGGAGGTGCGGGTGACCAGCCCCACCTTCACCCTGATCAACGAATATGGTGCCCTCGGCAATCGCTGTCGCCTGCTCCATGCCGACACCTATCGGCTGGCCGAGCCGGCAACCGAGGCGGAGATGTTGGGCGAGCTGTTCGACGAAGGGCCGGGGGCCGTGGTCGCCGTCGAGTGGGCAGAGCGTGTGGCGGCGCTGCTGCCCCCTGACCATCTGCGCGTCGAGTTCAGCATCGACGATGCGACCACACGGACCCTGCGGCTGACTGCCACGGGTGTCGAGAGTGCGGCGCTGCTCGAACGGCTGCGGGCTCGGCTGGCCGAGCTGCCAGATGAAGCGGAAGGTAGGTAGAGACGTCGAGTTGTTTGAAAAATTTGGTTTCTGAGCAGGTTGACAAAGCCACTGGATGAAAGTATAGTGTAGGGGCTGGACAGGGGCGAATAGCTCAGTTGGTTAGAGCGCCTCGCTTACACCGAGGAGGTCAGGGGTTCAAGTCCCTTTTCGCCTACCAGTTTTGAACGACCACACCGTATGCCAGCCGCCATTCTTTCTATCCCCAGCCCTGGTAGAATCAGAGCAAGATGTGCACCGATGTCTCTGTTGATCGACAGGTCGAGTACCGCAAGCTGCCCGCTGTAGACAGCCTGCTGTGTCTGCCAGCCATCCGCCGGCTTGTGGACGAACTGGGGGGGGAGTGGGTGACCGCAGCGGTGCGGGCAGAAGTTGCCGCCGCTCGGCAGGCGATTGCGGCGGGGGCCAGGGCCCCTGCCGTCGATCTCTGGCCCGAGCGGGTGCGCCAGCGGTTGGAGCAGTCGAGTGCTTGTGGGTTGCGCCCGCTCATCAACGCGACCGGCGTTGTGATCCACACCAATTTGGGGCGGGCCCCGCTGTCGGACGCAGCCCTTGCGGCTGTGCGGGCAGTCAGTGTCGGCTACAGCAACCTGGAATACGATCTGGCCGACGGTGGGCGTGGCAGCCGCCACGACCACGCCCGCCACCTGCTGTGCGAGCTCACCGGCGCCGAAGATGCCATGGTGGTCAACAACAACGCGGCGGCCATTTACCTGGTCCTCAGCGCGCTCTGTGCAGGCAGTGAGGTGC
>JAPLGY010000173.1 GCA_026389955.1 Caldilinea sp.
AGCTGCCGCATCTGGTGAAGCCGCTCTTTGTTCATGCCCATTTGGGCGAGCAGCTGCATGAGCCTGCGCGTTGCCTGCTGGACTTCCGGGAAGTCCAACGCGCGGAGCATGCGTTGGGTGTACCTGTCTCGATCCTGCAGCTCCCGGGCGCGATGGAGTCCGGTCATCTGCGCCAGCAGGTCGAGCTCCTGCCGGCTGAGCTGTTCGCCGCGCAGCAGTTTTTCCAGCAGCTGGCGAAGCTTATCGCCAAACTGACCCAGCGACTGCGCCAGCATTTGTGCTTCTTCGGGAGACAGATCTTGCGTGGCGTCCTGCATAGGCTGCTTGCCGCTGTCGAAGAAAAGCGGGAACAACTCGTCGAAGGTGGGCAGGCCGCTGGCCTCCTTGACGAGTGTGGCGCGCAGGCTAAGCCGGAAAGGCTCACGTTCCTGCACGCCGAGCACCTTCACCGCCTGAAAAGCGTCTGCACTCTCGGCCAGGCTGATGCGCACCCCGCCGGCGCGCAGCGCGGAGATAAAGCGGATCATCTGCTCGTTCATGGGGAATCTGCCTCGTTTCGCCACTGCGATGGCCGACGATCTTTTTCCAACCGCGGCCCTTTTTCGGTCACGTCGAGGCGGCGTCTGACCTTTTGGAGGTCGCTTTCGTGTTTCAGCAGCACGCTCAACGTATTTTCCAGGACGTCACGGTCGAGCTGGCGGGCGTTGAGGGCGACCAACGACCTTGCCCAGTCCAGCGTTTCGGAGATGCTGGGGGACTTGCGCAGGTCGAAATTGCGCAGGCGATGCACCAGGTCGACTGCTTGCTGCGCCAGCTTGGAGGCCAACTCGGGCACCTTGAGCTGTACGACGGCCAGTTCTTGCTCCATCGAAGGATAGCCGATGAAAAGATAAAGGCAGCGCCGCTTGAGCGCCTCGCTCAACTCCCGGGTGTTGTTGCTGGTCAGCAGCACAATGGGCCGATGGACGGCGACGAGCGTGCCCAACTCTGGCACTGTGACCTGAAAATCGCTGAGCACTTCGAGCAAAAATGCCTCGAATTCAGCGTCGGCGCGGTCGATCTCGTCGATCAGAAGCACTGTCGGTTGTTCGTTGAGAATTGCCTTGAGAAGCGGGCGTTGCAGCAGGAAGCGCATTGAAAAGAAAACATCTTCCTCTTGTGCCAGACGGTCGGCGGCCTGTGCCAGGGTGTTGGCACCCGCCAGCGTATCCTGCAACTTGTCGCGCAATAGCTGCGTATAGAGAAGCTGCTTGGCATATTCCCATTCATAAAGCGCCTTGGTCTCGTCCAGCCCTTCATAGCACTGCAGGCGGATCAACGTACGCCCAGTGGCGTGGGCAAGGCTCTTCGCCAGTTCGGTCTTGCCAACACCCGCGGGCCCCTCACAGAGCAACGGCTTGCCGAGCTGCATGGTCAGAAAGAGTGTCGTCGCGATCTCGTCGCCGGCGATGTACTGCTGGCCACGCAGCGCTTCCTGGACCTGAAGTGGGGTAACAAACAATGATGTTGCGCTCACAAAAACTCCTTGATTTTACGGAGGTGCAGAGAGTCTGCCGTTGGGCAGCTCGCTCGTCAGCTTGGGTTTCATTATCGCCAAGTTTACTCTGTTTGGCAAGGCCCTGGATCAATGGTTTTTGTGGGGTTGAGGAGGATCCCCCGGGGAGGCACGGCGGGTGGAGGGGGGCTCGCCGAGCATGCGCAACAGTTCTGCGACAACATCATCGATGCGTCGCTTGTAGCGCAGCATGTCGCGGCGGCATTCGACCTCGGCCGCCGTCTCTGCTTTGAAGGAGCGCAGGGTCTCTTCCAACTCTGCGTCGACTTGAAGCCGGGCAGGGTTGACTGGCTGTCCGCGCAGAAATTCGCGCAGTTCTTTTGCAATCATCGTGTCGTAGTGGGTCAGATCGTTGTGCAGATCGACCAGGCGGTCCGAGCCGATGGCCGGCATCGGCATCGCCCTCAACGTTTCCCAGGCCCGGTTCAGCTTGCGTCGGTACACGAATCGTTTCCTGTGAATCTGTGGTCGGTTGAAATTCCCCACGAAGAGGAGGTATGTCTACTGCGTGATTATAAAGGGGGCTGACCTACCGGCCAAAAATGCGCCCCCAAAACCGTGCAGATCGATGGCGGGTGCTGCTGCCAGATTTGGCTGTTGCGGCCGGGTCGATCTAGGTCGATTGACGGTTGACAGTTCAAGAACATTTGTACTATATTGGAGAGACGTAGGGAAAAAACACGTACGACGATCCGGTTCAAAAATCAGCCGCAAGGGGGCAACCATGGCACAGGCACGCAAGCAGGAGAATGCGGTAGAGGTTGGGAAGGTGGAGGTTGGGAAGACGGAGGTTGGGAAGGTGAAGGCGTTGGAGACGACGCTGGTCAACTTGAACAAAAAATATGGAGATGGGATCGTCATGAAGCTGGGGGACGCCACGAAGCTTCAGGTCGAATCGATCGCCAGCGGGAGCCTGAGTCTGGACCTTGCCCTGGGGGTGGGGGGATATCCACGCGGCCGCATCGTCGAAATTTACGGGCCAGAAAGCTCGGGGAAGACCACGCTCTGTCTGCATGCGATCGCGCAGGCGCAGCGTGAGGGAGGGATCTGCGGTTTTGTGGATGTCGAGCACGCGCTGGATCCGTCCTATGCTGAGAAGATTGGGGTAGACGTGAGCAATCTCTATGTGAGCCAGCCGGACACGGGCGAGCAGGCGTTGGAGATCGCCGAGGCTCTGATTCGCTCGAATGCGATGGACATTGTGGTGGTCGACAGTGTCGCGGCCTTGGTGCCGCGCGCGGAAATTGAGGGCGAGATGGGGGACAACCATGTGGGGTTGCAGGCTCGGCTGATGAGCCAGGCGCTGCGCAAGCTGACTGGGGCTGTGAAGGTCAGCAACACCTGTATGATTTTCACCAACCAGCTGCGCCAGAAGATCGGGGTGATGTTTGGCAACCCGGAGACCACGACGGGGGGGATGGCACTCAAATTTTACGCCAGTGTGCGGCTGGATGTCCGGCGGATTGAAAGCATCAAGCAAGGGGAAACGGTGGTCGGCAATCGCACGCGAGTCAGCGTCAAAAAGAACAAGGTGGCCCCTCCTTTCCGCACCGCTGAATTTGACATCATGTACAACGAAGGGATCAGCGCTACGGGGGATCTGCTGGATTTGGCAGTGGAGGAGGAACTGGTGGCCAAGCGCGGTTCTTTTTATGCGTACGGCGACATTCGTCTTGGCCAGGGGCGGGAGAATGCCAAGCTGTTTTTGACGGAGAACCCTGATCTGGCGGTGGAGATCGACCGGGTTGTGCGCGAGCGCTATGCGCTGCCGGTGCCAGGCACAGCGGCCAGGGGGGGCAAGGGAGCCAAGGAGAGTGTTGCCAAGGAGAGTGTTGCCAAGGGTGGCAAGGGGGCCAAGGAGAGTGCTGTCGGCGAGAGCGCTGCCAGCGAGGCGTCAGTGAACCCGCTGCAGCTGTGAAGTGTGCAGCCACAGAAAGGCGAAGGGGCAATGCAGGCAGTTCAGATTCAGGGGACGGGGGGCCGTGAGGTGTTGCGGCTGGTGGAAGAGGAGAGGCCGCAGCCAGGAGCCGGGGAGGTCCGTCTCCAGCTGGAGTATGCGGGGTTGAACTTTATCGATATCTATCAGCGCACAGGCCAGTACAAGCTGCCCCTGCCTTTTATCCCGGGGCTGGAGGGGGCAGGGATCGTGGATGCGGTCGGGGCTGGGGTCACCGAGGTGCAACCTGGCGATCGTGTGGCCTACTGCATGGTCAACGGGGCTTATGCGGAGTATGCGGTGGTGCCGGCGGATCGGCTGGTGCCTGTGCCTGCCGACCTGGATCTGGCGGTGGCCACGGCGTTGATGGTTCAGGGGATGACGGCGCATTATCTGGCGCTGAGCACGTTTCCCCTTTCCAGCCAGCACACGGCGCTGATCCATGCTGCGGCGGGGGGGACGGGGCGGCTGTTGGTGCAGGTGGCCAAGCGTACGGGCGCGCGTGTGATCGCCACTGCGGGGACTGCGGAGAAGGCTGCGCTGGCGCGCAGTGCCGGGGCGGACGAGGTGATCGTCTATACGGAGGTCGATTTTGTCGGCGAGGTCAAACGGTTGGCTGGGAGGGTCGATGTGGTCTACGACTCGGTGGGTCAGAGCACCTTTGCTGGCGGGCTGGACTGTTTGAAGCCGCGCGGGCTGATGGTCTTGTGGGGGCAGGCCAGCGGGCCGGTGGGCACCTTGGACCCGCAGCTGTTGAATCAAAAGGGTTCTTTGTATCTGACGCGCCCCAGCCTGGGGGCCTACGTCGCCGGACGCAGCGAACTTTTGCAGCGGGCCC
This sequence comes from Caldilinea sp., assembly GCA_026389955.1. Next base: position 4,330 of record JAPLGY010000173.1, read on the forward strand.
ACGACCTGTTCAGCTGGGTGCGTGCCGGGCAGTTGGACGTACGGATCGATCGGGTGTTTCCGCTGGCCGAGGTTGCGGAGGCGCACGGTTATCTTGAGGGGCGACAAAGCCGTGGGAAGGTGTTGTTGCGTCCTGGATCGGCGCGCTTCGAGTCCTCTGGGGCTTGAGATTGTCCGATCGAGTGTTTGTGTGTGAGGCGTGCGGCCAGACACGTGCGGCCAGACAATGGACAGAGATCTGAACGCCGCCATTCCTCTGAAACATACCGTGAGTTCCACGGAAATGAACGCCTGTGGAGCGATTCTCAGCGGGGGGGGGCGTGGAATTGGCGCGGCGGCTGCCGCCCGGCTGGCTGCGGGGGGAGCGAAGCTGGTGTTGGTTGCGCGCACCGAGCAAGAGGTGGAGCTTGTGGCGGCCGGTCTGCGCCGACAAGGGGCCCAGGCGCTGGCGGTGGTGGGTGACATCAGCGACCCTGAGGTTGTAGAAGAAGTGGTCGAGACTGCGCTGGAGCAGTACAACCGGGTCGATATCCTGGTCAACAACGCGGCGGTGCTTTGGCCTTTTGAGGAGATCGCAGAGAGCGATCCCGAGGAGTGGGCCTACAACATTGCGGTCAATCTGATTGCACCCTATTGGTTGGTGCGCAACGTGTTGCCGGTCATGTTGGACCAGGGGAGCGGCCGTATTTTGGCGGTGGGGGATGGGACAGCGCCCTTGGCAGGGGCCAGCGCCTATCTGGCGGCCAAAGCAGGTCTGGAGATGTGGATGCGCGTGTTGGCGATGGAGGTGGCTGGCAGCGGAGTCAGCGCCAATCTGCTGGATCCAGGGGCGGTCGACAGTGCGCTGCAAGAAGATTTGCGCACGGTCGACACGACTGGCACGCGGCTGGACACGACCTGTTTTCATGAACTGCACGAGGGGGGGCGGCTGCAATCGCCGGCGCAGATTGGAGAGTTGATCTACTGGTTGGTGGGACCTTGGGGCCGTGCGTACAACGGCGAACGTTTTTCTGCATCGGACCAAGCCTGGCGGCAGCGGGTTGCCGCCGATCTGGCCTGAGGGCAGGTGCCCTGGCGAGGAAATTTTGCGCGTCGTCTTGTGGGGCCAAGCGCTCTGTTGGGGGTTGGCTGATGTGATGGGGGGCTGATGGGGGGGGGGATGCGGCCCTGGCAGAGATCAAGCCGTCCTCAGGGACAACCGACTCGCGGCAAGACGGCGGCCAACCGTCTGCGGCGGGTAGACACCTTTTTTTTGCTTTACGACCCCTTTTTGCTGCGCAGGCAGGATGGTGGATTTGCCTCAGCCTGGTTTGTCGACCTGGGCTACGGGGCGGAGCCTGTGACCACTTTGGAAAGTGCAGCTCGTTTGGGCCGGGTGAACCCCTCGCTGCCGATCCTGGGGGTGGAGATCGACCCGCTTCGGGTGGCTGCGGCGCAGCCGTATGCCAGCAACCGGATTCAGTTTCGGCTGGGGGGCTTCAATTTGCCGCTAAAAATGGGCATCGACGGCCAGCGTGAGCAGGTCCGTGCAATTCGGGCTTTCAACGTGTTGCGTCAGTATGCTGAATCTGCGGTCGAGCAGGCCTACGCCGAGCTGGCTTGCCACAGCTTGCCGGGGGCACTGTTGGTGGAGGGAACATCGGATCCTGCGGGGGATCTGTGGGTGGCCAATGTGCTGCGGCGGGGCGAGCGGCTGCCGATCTGGAAGCCAGAGGGGGTGGTCTTCAGCAGCCGGCTGCGCACCCCGTTCGTGCCGGCAGATTTTCAGGCGGTGTTGCCCAAAAATTGGATCCACCGCATGGTGGCGGGGGAACCGATCTACGAATTCATCCAGGGCTGGCAGGGAGCTGCCCGGCGGACTGTGGCCGAGCGGGGTTGGGGGGATCGCCGTTGGTTTGTGGCGGCTGGACAGGAACTTCACCGCAGCGGCTGGGGGGTGGACCCGCGGCCGCGTTGGCTGTCGCGAGGATATTTGCTGGTGAGCCAGGGAATGGAGAGAGCACGGCATGGCCTATGAAAAGCTGCCCGATGCGGTTGCTCGTCCTAGACAAGCGCTGGTGGTCGACGACGAGCCGGCGAGCCGTGCCTGCCTGTCTGCGCTCTTGGTGAGCATCGGTCTGGATGTGGAGGTGGTGGCCAGCGGCAGCGAGTTGTTGCAGCGGCTGGAGCTGTGTCCTGACCTGATTTTGCTCGACACTGGGCTGGCGGAAGAGGACGGCTATGCGTTGTGCCGTGCATTGAAGCAGTCGACACGCCACGCGCACATTCCGGTAATTTTGATCGTTGAAGCGGATGAGGCGCCGGATCTGGAATCTGGGATGGCGGGGGGGGCGGATGATTTTGTCGCCCGGCCTGTGACGTTGCCGCAGCTGCGGGCGCGGGTGCGCACGCTGCTGCGGATCCAAGAAGAGCGCGAGCGTTTCGAGCGGTTGTTGGAGAAGCGTCAGTCGCTCTCTTACATGATCATCCACGATCTGCGCAACCCATTGGCGGCGGTCAGCCTGTATTTGCAGCTGCTGCGTCGGCGGAGCAACAGCATGGTCGATCCTGGCAACTATCTTCAGGTAGCCATGACCCAGACGCACAAAATCAGCAGTTTTCTGGATGACATGCTGTTGCTGACGAAGATGGAGCGGGGCCAGCTGGTATTGGCGCGCACGGCGCTGGCGGTCGACCAGATTGTGGCCGAGGTCTGCCACAAACTGGCGCCGGAGGCGGAGCGGCAGAACAGTACGATTGTGGTCAAGTGTGAGGGTCAGCCTTCCCCGGTGAGCGCTGACCCGACGCTGATCCGGCGGGTGGTCGAGAATTTGATTCTCAACGCTTTGAAATTTACACCGCCGCAAGGTACGGTCACGGTGAGGGCTCTTTATCCTCTCCCCGGTCGCGCTGGGGAGAGTGGCAAGGCAGGTGTGCTCTTCAGTGTGGCTGACCAGGGACGGGGAATTCCCCCAGAGGATTTTGTCCGCATGTTTGACGCGTACGAGGCTGTGCACATGAAAGAAGCGCTTGGGAAGGCTGAACTGGGGCTGGAACTGGCCTTTTGTCGGATGGTGGTCGAGGCACACGGTGGCCGGATTTATGCGGGCAACAACCCAGACCGGGGTGCAGTCATCACGGTCGAGCTGTGAGCTGGCGTCGGCTCTGGCAGGCGGCGATAAAGCTTTGCCAGAGCTGGGCGTGGGGGCTGTCGAGCTCAAAAAGTCGTTCGGGGTGCCACTGCACGCCGAACACCCAGCGATGGCTGCGGCTTTCGTAGGCTTCGACCAGCCATGGCTCAGCGGTGGCGGCGCTTTGGAAAAGGGGGGCCAGGGAGTGGCCGTCAAGGTGTTGGACCATGGCGCCGCCGGCGGCCACGTTCAGCACCTGGCAGCCACGACAAATGCCGAACAGCGGCAGGTCACGCTCCAGTGCTGACTGGGCCAGCCCGATTTCCAGTTCGTCCCGTCGGAGGTCGATGCTCTCCGCTTCGGCGCCGTTGAGCTCCTGGTTGAAGTAGTGGGGGGCAACATCCCCGCCTCCGGACAGGATCAGCCCGTCGAGGTGGTCGAGCAGTGCGGAGGGCAGACGGCCGCGGGGGTCGGGCAGAAAGCGAGTCCCATCTGGAAGCAGGGCGCTCCAGTCCGGGGTCAAGAGCACGGGCATTGCTTGAAAGCTGCCCACCATGGCGATGTAGTTGCGTGCGTTTTGCTGCAGCCATTCCGGGTGGCCGTGACGTGACGTGATGCCGATCCAGAGAGGGCGGCCGTCTTGCGGCGTGGCAGAGGGGGGGGTGAACGCGTCCTTCAAATCGGCGGACATAGAGATCGATCTCACTCCTTCTTCACAAAAGCCACAATAAAATGACGGAACAGATGTGTCGCCATGTGCATGACAGGGCGACCTGCTATGTCCGGCAGCAACGACTGGAGTTTCGGACTGCAGCTATGA